>JBILGJ010000047.1:0-12170 GCA_044351125.1 Micropepsaceae bacterium | reverse complement strand
GCTCTCCGCTGCGGAATTCCCGAGCGGCATGCTCATGCCCTTCCAGGGTGCGATCATGGTGGAAGTGGAATACCCCTTCACGCCCATGTTCGATGGCATCATCCCGAGCAGCACGCTCAAGAGCACATTTTATCTCAAGCCACGCCGGTCACTCACGGTGCTGCGGGTGACCTGAGGCGTGTTCACTTACGCACTCTTTACCTCTGCACTCTAGCTTGGCGTCATTCCTTGGCCGTCCACGCGCCCCGCGCCCGAGCAAGAACAGAAAAATGACATCCCTGCACGCGTCGCCGAGTACTGTATCTCCCTATGCCCATCAGGTTCCCGGCAGCCTTGAAACCGAGGCCTCGGAACTTGAGGCCCTGAATGCAGGGCTGAAGCGGCACGTGACCGCATGGCGCACGGCCCATGACAGCGCCGTCACGCACATGACCGAGTTGCTGGCACGCATGGATGCAGTTATTGAGCGCGCAGAGCGCAATCTACGCACATAAACACGAAGCGTCCCACCAGCTTCGGACCGAAGCGCTCTGAAAGAGCGACTGCACGCCCAAATCCTTCCACAGCCTGATTCCTCTCGCCTAGAATGCGGAATCGAATCACAGCCTGCGCGGGCAAAGTCCGTTTCCGGAGGGATGAGTGCGTACGCTTTCTTGGATCAGCCGCGTCTTCGCGGCAGGGGCCGCCGTCGCGGCATTGGCACTCATCGTTGGGGGTAGCTACTACGTTGGCTTCGTCGGCGAAGTACAGCGCGGGCTGAACGATCCGCAATCGGCCAGCAGGCAGGCTGCAGACAAGATCTCCTCGATCGAACAGACCCTCGGCTATCAGGGATACCTTCGCTCCTACCGCTCCTTCCGGTTGACGGGCGACATCACCGCCCGCCAGCAACTTACGCAGCGCGCCATGGAAGCTTCCCGGGCGCTTGACGGGCTGAAGAACCTCTTTGCGGGCTCACCGGATGCAAAGCTTGCAATCGGTGATATCGAAGCCGTCGTGGAAGAATTCGCCCGCGTGGCACGCAGCGCACCGGAAACGGCAAGCGCGGCGCTGCGCGGCTCGGCATCGATGGATGCGATCGACACGATGCCCCAGGTTCCCCAGCTGGAATCGACCTATTTGACCCTGAGGAGTGGACTGGACCGGCTGCGCGCGCAGGCACGTTCCTACCAGATGGGCAGCGTCGCCTGGGCCTTGAGCTGGAGCCAGATGCTGATCATCTGCGCCTTTGCAGCCATCGTCTGCGGACTGTTGGCCGCAGCAAGCCTGTTGCAGATCGGGATCACACAGCCACTGAAATCACTTGCCCAGAGCCTGCAGGTCGCCGGTGAGGGTCGCCTCGGACTCCCGATTTGGGGAACGGACCGGTCCGACGAGATTGGAGAAATGGCGCGCGCCGGAGAGAAACTCCGAAAATCACTGACCGAGACGGACGCATTGCAGGAACTCGCTCGGAAGGCCCAGCTGAACATCCGGATCGAAGGCGAGGCCTCTGCCCTGCTTGGCCGCACGATGTCTGTTGTCGTCGCGGACGTCCAGCAGGCCACCGATGCGCTCAAGCAGGCTGCAGCGGACTTGCAGGAAACCCAGGCATTCCAGCGCCAGTCGCTGGAGGCACAGACCGCAAGCATTGGCGGCGTTGGTACAAGGCTCGAGAACCTCGTCACAGACTTCGGCGCCGGGGCACTGCGGGTCTTTGATAAGGCCGCAACAGACCTGGGCTCTGCCAGCAGCAGCATCATCAGGGTCGCCGAGACCAGTGAAACCCAGCTCGCAGCCGTTGCCAGCCAGCTTGAAAACCGGGGCAAGCAGGCGTCGGACGCATTCGACCACGTGCGAACCCGGACGGGCAGCCTGATCGACAGCCTGAGCGGATCGATAACAGCCTTCAGCAAGGCCGCGGATAGCACGCAAACGATACAGACAGCTTTTTATGCAGCCTGCGACCGCATCTCGTCAGACGCGTCTTCAACCGCCGATAACGTTCGCGCACTGGCCGCAAGGTTGGAAAATGTGATCGCCACGGCCGAGGCACAGGCGCAACAACCTGCACCAGCGGCTCCAGCCGAACGCGACGACGAAGCCGAAGGCATCGAAGCCATCGTGCGCCTGTTCAAGTCCGATGAGATCCTCGACGCCACCACCGCCAATGCGTCGCTGGGCGACATGCTGGCCGAAAGAATTGTCACCGCCCTGCGCGATCGCCTCACGCCGGACGAGGCGCTTCACCGGCAGGTCGAGGTCCTGCGGAACGATATCCGGGAACTCGCACTTCGCATGACGCAAGAGCGAACCCCTGCGACCGCCGAGGCGCCGGCGACAGAAACACCAACCCTCGCGGGACATCCGCAACAGGCACTGACCGACGCGGCTGTTGCCGAGATCCTCGAACGACTGCGCCGCCTTTCGGACGAAATGACTGTCTCGCCCTCCGACGCAGAGGCCATCCTGCGCCTGTTCAAGTCTGATGAGAACCTGGACGGCACCACCGCCAACGCGTCGCCGGGCGACGTGCTGGCCGAAAGGATTGTCAACGCCCTGCGCGATCGTCTTGCTCCGGACGAGACGCTGCACCGGCAGGTCGGGGTCCTGCGCAACGACATCCGGGAACTCGCACTTCGCATGACGGAAGAGCGCATCCTCATGACAGCCGAGATGCCGGCGCCCGCGCTGGCTGCAGAAGCGCCAGCCCTGACGGGCAGTCCGCAACGGACACTGGCAGACGTGCCCGCTGCCGAGATCTTCGAACGACTGCGCCGCCTTTCGGACGAAATGGCAGCCTCGCCCTCAGGCGCATCGGAAATGACAGACCGCGGCAACGACAACCACGAGCAGGACGAAACCGCACCAAGCCTGACCGAGAACCTCAAGGCCTTTGCACTGAGCGTGAAGCCCTTGGGCGGTGACACCGATCAGCCAGCCGAGTTGCGCGACATGGCGCACGAATTCGAGCGTTATGCCGAAGCCATCGAGCTCAGCGCACAGGAAGTGGCACACGCAGCCGCACTCCGGGCCGAACTTGATGCAATCACAACCGAACTGCGCACTCTCGCCGCCACCCTTCAGGCCTCTCCAGACGCAAAACCGGCGAACTTGCAGGAAACGGCGCTTGATCTCGGCGCACGCGCCGAGACGCTGTTCACCTACCTGAACCAGCGACAGGCAAGGGGCCACAACAATCTCCAGGCTGAAGCACCGGCGCAGGCAACATCCCCGGCCGCCGAAACCGGGACATTCTCGAGGGCCACACAGGACCTCCTGACCCTCGCCCGCATCATCACCTCGCTCGAGGAGCGCACGGCCATGCTCTCAGATGCAGCAGTGGCGGCAAACATCTCCAGCCAGACGCAGGACGCAGCCGGACCGGGCACCGACAGTGCTGACGCGCCGCCGGCTCACGAGACCGAGACAGCAATCGCCGTTGTCTACGACGCGGTGGAACGCCTGAACAACATCGCCGCAGCACTTGCTCGCGCATCAGACGCAGGCCGCCTGCGCGAAGCCGCAACAGCCTGATACGAAAACGGATTTTTCGAAGGGTTCTGAAAAACAGGCGGGGGCGTGGATGCTGGGAACATCCACGCCCGAATCCCATTGGCACTGGGGGGTGCCGTTTGGCCGCCTCTTTGCCGGAGAGCCGGATGAATGGGGGACGACTCGGCCGGCGGGGGACTTGTCCACCGGCTCCAAGGAGATACCGGCGTCTGTTGAAGGAAGCCTAGACCCCAGGTCTTAACAAAGGACTAATTGCAGGGCGCCGCGCCATGTTCGCGAAGATGCAGTAAACGGGCGCGCAACCACGCAAAGCCCGCGCATCCTAGCTTCTGAGGCGGATAAGGCCTTCTTGCGCAACCGAGGCAACCAGCTTGCCGTCGCGCGTGAACATCATGCCGCGATTGAAGCCCCGCGCTCCACCCGCCCACGGGCTGTCATGCGAATAGAGAAGCCAGTCATCGACCCGGAACGGATGGTGGAACCACATCGCATGGTCGAGGCTCGCCGACTGCAGCCGTCCCGAGAACCAGCTGACACCGTGCGGGATCAGGCACGTATCAAGCAGCGTCATGTCCGATGCATAGGCAAGGACACATTGGTGCAGCGCCAGGTCATCGGGCATGGTGCCCTTGGCCTTCAGCCACACGTCCTGATAGGGCGGCCCCTTCCTCGGGTTGATCAGGTCATCATCCTCGTCGACGGGCCGCACGTCGATCGGACCCGGCTTGGTGAAGTGCTCGCGCGCAGCCTCGGGCAGCTGGTGTGCCAGCCGCCGCCGCCGCGCATCTTCAGCCTCAAGCGTCTCGGGCCCGGGCACCTTTGGCATGTCGAACTGGTGTTCAAGTCCTGGCTCTGGCACATGGAACGACGCCGCCAGGTTGAAGATCTGCTCGCCATGCTGGATGGCAACCACGCGCCGTGTCGTGAAACTCTTCCCATCCCGCGCCCGATCGACCTCGTAGAGGATCGGCACGCGCGGATCCCCGGGCCTTATGAAATAGGCATGCAGCGAGTGGCACACGCGCTGTTCAACTGTTCGTGAGGCAGCCACCAGCGCCTGCCCCAGCACCTGACCGCCAAAGACCCGCTGCCAGCGATCTTTTGGGCTGATTCCCCGGAAAATATTGACCTCGATCTGCTCCAGATCGAGCAACTCCAGCACTTCCTGGATCGTGCCATTCATGGGATCAGCCACAGCCTGTTTGTCGCAATTGAGCCTGAATTATGGTCTCACACTGTTACGGGCTGATGGCGAACGCGCGCAAGTGCGCGAATTCGCCCGACTGACATGGGGCTGTAATGGAAATCGAGCGCTACCTGCTGGCCGCCCGTGAACAGGTAACCTTGTTCGCTGGAACGGTACATGAAGCAGTCTCTGGCTACATCATTGGCGGTTGGCGGGGCGTGCTCATGTTCGCCCTCGCCATCACGGTCATGTTTGTGCTGACAAGCCTGCTCTCGCCAAGGCGCTGAGCCGGCCCCACCTATTCGAGGCGCTGCCCGACCAGCTTCAGCTTCAGGAACGCAGCAATGGCCGCGTTCTGTGCATCGCGGTTTGACTTCTTCTGGAAGCCATGCCCCTCGTCCTTGGCCAGCATGTACCAGGCCTCGGCCCCGTTCGAGCGGATGGCCTTCAGCATCTGGCTGGCCTCGGTGGCTGGCACGCGCGGATCATTTGCCCCCTGGATGATCAGCATGGGCCGCTTGATACGCCCGACATTCGTCAGCGGCGAGATCCGCTGCAGGAACTCGCGCATCTTCGCATCCCGCTCGTCGCCATACTCCACACGGCGCAGGTCCCGGCGATAGCCACTCGTATTGTTCAGGAACGTGACGAAGTTCGAGATGCCGACAATGCTGACACCCGCAATCAGCCTGTTGTTGTACTCGATCATCGACGCATAGGACATGAACCCGCCATACGAGCCGCCATACACGGCAACGCGGCGGGGCTCGAACGTGGGCTGGGTCGCAATCCAGTCAAGCGTCGCCCCGATGTCACGCACCGAATCCATGCGGCGGAACCCATTGTCGAGCTCGACATAGTACTTGCCGTACCCCGTCGACCCGCGCACGTTGGGCGCCACCACCGCGATCTTCAGCTCCTGCACCATGTACTGGATGAAGGCATTGAAGTTGGGCCGGAACTGCGCCTCCGGCCCGCCATGGATGACCACCAGCACCGGCACCTTTCCGGTCACGCCCGCAGGTCTGTAGACGAAGGCGGGAACCTTGCGCCGCTTGCCATCCACGCTGTCGAACGTCTCGTAGGAAACAAGCTCGGGCGTTACGAACTGCGACTTGTCGAGGCCACCCAGCTCGCTGTCGGTCCATTGCACCGGCGCCTTCTTGCCCAGATCCCAGACGAAAACATCTCGTCCGGCCGTGCCGTTCAGCGTGAAGCCAAGCCGGCGGCTGTCGGGGCTGAAGCGGAACTCCTCGATCTCGCCTGGCGCAAGGCGCGGACCGGGCGTCCTGCGAAAGTTCTTTGTGTCCATCAGGAACAGGCGCGAATACCCGTTGTCATTGATGGTGAACGCCAGTGCACGTCCATTCGGCGAAAGCTGAAGCCCATCGACATCGAAGTCGAGGTCCTCGGTCAGCACCTCCTCGTCATCAGTCTTCAGGTCATAGCGCACGACCCGCCGGAACTCGCTGTCCTCGTCCGACACATAGAACAGCGATCTGTTGTCGGGCGAGAAGACCGGTGCACTGCGGAAGATCTTCACCGGCGACGGACGCACCTGCACCTTGCGGCCGTTCATGACGTCAATCAGCCAGATCTCGCGCTCGCTCACCGAAATGTCGCGCGTGGCGGCAAGTGTGAGCCCGTCCGGCGAGAAATCACCAGCAGACCAGCTGCCATCCTCCTCCAGCACAACACGCGCTGTCTTGGGATCGTTCACGTCGGCGACGAAGATGCGATAGCGCGAGGAATTCGAGCCCACGCTCGTCCATGCCACCCACTTCCCGTCGCGCGAGAACACGGCATTGGTGTTGCGCGACTTTCCATCCGTGATCCGCGTCACCTGACCGTTGCGCTCGTTCTGAAGGTAAAGCTGGTAAAGCTCGTCCCCGCCCGTATCCCGCGCGAACAGGATCGTGGGCTGCGGCCAGCGCCCGGGCCTGTACATGGCCATGTTGACAGGCTCGTCATAGAAGCTCACCTGCCGGCGCATGCCCATCGGCTGCTCGACCCGATGCAGCTGGTTCGTTTCACCAAACCGTGTCTGGATCAGGAGCGAGCGTCCATCAGGACCAAAATCCATGAGCCCTGCCCCCCGCGCCGACTGATAGAGCCGCAGTCGCTCGCGCATGGCCAGCGGCACCTCGGGAATGTTCTCCATCACGAGGCTCCCCCGTTCGACGCGCGCGACGTCCTGCGCGACAGCGCTTGGCAGGAAAGTCAGGGCCATCGACAGGACGGCAAGAGTGGCGGCGAAACGCTTCATCGTGGGCAAGGCTCCCGGTTGTCGTGGGTGTGTGGCGCACTCTAGCGAATCCTGATTGCGCGCGTCGACTGCCCGTCATAAGAAAAGCCCTACTTTGTTTCCGATTTCTGCCTGGGGTGAGGGGTCTCCTGATGCCTGTGTTTGAAAGCCGCCTTGACCTCGGTTCGGATCAAGCCCGTGCCAACCGGGAGGGACACCTCAGATTGTTGGCCGAAATACGCGCGCTTGAAGCAAGGATCCGCGCCAATTCCGCAAAGTCCGCAAGGAAATTCGCCGAACGTGGCCAGCTTCTGCCGCGCGACCGTCTCGACCTCCTGCTCGACCGGGGCGCCCCCTTCCTCGAACTGTCGACCCTTGTGGGCCTGCGCATGCACGACGATGACGGCGCGGAAAACGCCTCCGGCGGCGGCGTCCTCACCGGCATCGGCTTTGTTTCGGGGACACGATGCGTCGTCAATGTCAGCGACGCAGGCATCAAGGGCGGCGCTGCAACCCCGCTTGGCGTGGACAAGACACTGCGCGCCCAGGCCATCGCACTCGAGAACAGGCTCCCTTACATCCAGCTCGTCGAGAGCGCCGGCGCAAACCTTCTTCGCCAGGCCGAGATGTTCGTCCGCGGCGGCCGCACCTTCGCCAACCTGGCCCGGCTCTCGAAGGCCGGCATACCCGTGATCGCCGTGGTGCATGGCTCGTCGACCGCCGGCGGCGCCTACCAGCCTGGCCTCAGCGACTATGTCGTCGTCGTGCGCGACCGCTCGAAGATCTTCCTCGCCGGCCCTCCGCTGCTCAAGGCCGCCACAGGCGAGATCGCGACCGACGAGGAACTCGGCGGCGCCGAGCTTCATTACACGGTTTCGGGCCTCGCCGAGTACATGGCCGAGGACGACCGCGACGGCATACGCCTCGCCCGCGAGATCCTCGCGAAGATCAGCTGGGCCAGAAACGAACCCGCGCGAGGCTTCAACGCGCCCGCCTACGACCCCGAGGAAATCCTCTCGCTCGTCCCGCTCGATTATCGCAAGCCCTATGACGTGCGCGAGTTCATTGCCCGCCTCGTCGACGGCTCGGAATGGCTCGACTTCAAGCCTGACTATGGACCCCAGACAGTCTGCGGCCACGCAGCCATCGAGGGCCATACGGTCGGTATCATCGGCAACAACGGCCCGATCGACACCGGCGGCGCCGTGAAGGCCGCCCAGTTCATCCAGCTCTGCGACCAGTCCGGCATCCCCCTGCTCTTCCTGCAGAATACGACCGGCTACATCGTCGGAACCGATGCCGAGCGTGGCGGCATTGTCAAACATGGCTCAAAAATGATCCAGGCCGTGACAAACGCCGCAGTTCCCAAGATCACTCTCCATATTGGTGCCTCATTTGGAGCGGGGAATTACGGCATGTGTGGACGCGCCTTCGACCCCCGCTTCATCTTCGCCTGGCCAAACAACCGCATTGCGGTCATGGGCGGCGAGCAGGCCGCCAAGGTGATGAGCATCATCGCCGAGGAAGGCGCACGCCGCGCTGGCCGCGAGCCCGACATGAAGGCACTCGAGGCAAGCTCACGCCAGATCATCGACACCTACGCCGCCGAATCGACCGCACTCTTCGCGACCGCACGGCTCTGGGACGACGGCATCATCGACCCGCGCGACAGCCGCCGCGTGGTCGGTCTGTGCCTCGATGTCTGCCGCGAGGCCGATGCCCGCATCCTCAGGCCGAACTCGTTCGGTGTCGCAAGAATGTAGGCTTCAAAACGCTTGAACGCAGGAGACTGACCATTGGACCGTATCTTTGGAGGCCCCATCCTTCCGACCCTGCTGAAACTGGCAGGCCTGTCGCTGCTGGTCGGGCTCGTGTTCGCAGCCTTCGGCATTGACCCGATGGATCTCTGGCGCAATTTCGGCTCCACCATACGTGAAACATGGGCCCTCGCGCTCGATGCCGTGAACTGGAGCTGGCAATATGCCGCCCTGGGCGCGATCGTTGTCCTGCCGCTCTGGATCATCTACCGCCTGCTGCTGGCATTGACCGGCAAGCCCAAGGGTTGAGCGCCACCGAAAAAATTGCGATGGTTGTCCGAACCCATTGGACGAACCAGACATGCAACTCACGCCCCAGCACGAAGAGCTCCGCCGCTCGCTCATCCGCTTCATCGACACCGAGATCAATCCCAACGTCGACAAATGGGAGGACAACCCGCCCTTCCCCGCACGCGAAGTGTTCCGCAAGATGGGCAAGGCCGGTTTCCTGGGCATCACCAAGCCCGAGAAATTCGGCGGCCTCGGCCTCGATTACTCCTTCGCAGCCGTCTACTGCGAGGCGCTGGGCCACATCGACTGCGGCGCGATCCCGATGGCCATTGCCGTCCAGACCGAGATGGCAACCCCGGCACTTGCCCGCTTCGGCTCCGATGAGGTTCGCGAACAATTCCTGCGCCCCTCGATCAGTGGCGAATACGTCGCCTGCCTCGGCGTGTCGGAAGTCGGCGCAGGTTCGGATGTCGCAGCCATCAAGACCACGGCCCGCAAGGACGGCAGCGACTACGTCATCAATGGCGGCAAGATGTGGACGACGAATGGCGCCCAGGCCGACTGGATCTGCCTCCTCGCCAACACCGGCGAAGGACCGGCCCACCGCAACAAGACGCTGATCTGCGTGCCCATGAAGGCCAAGGGCGTAACCGTCGCCCGCACGCTGAAGAAGCTCGGCATGCATTCAAGCGACACCGCGCAGATCCACTTCGACGACGTGCGCGTGCCGCAAGCCTACCGCATTGGCGAGGAAGGCCTCGGCTTCACCTACCAGATGGTCCAGTTCCAGGAAGAACGCCTCTACGCCGCGCTCTGCGCCCTCACCGGGCTGCAGAAGACCATCGACGAAACCATCGCCTACACGCGCGAACGCAAGGCCTTCGGCAAGTCGATCCTCGACAACCAGGTCGTCCACTTCCGCCTCGCCGAACTGCAGACCGAGCTCGAGGCCCTGCGCGCCCTCACCTGGACCGCCGTCGAGCGCTATGTCGCCGGCGAGGACATGACCAAGCTTGCCTCCATGGCCAAGCTCAAGGGCGCAAGGCTCCAGCGCGAGATCAACGATGCCTGCCTGCAATACTGGGGCGGCATGGGCTTCATGGCAGAAACGCCCGTAACCCGCCGCTATCGCGACGGCCGCCTCGCCTCGATCGGCGGCGGCGCCGACGAGGTGATGCTCGGCATCATCGCCAAGCACATGGGCACCCTTCCAGGCCGCGGAAATTGATGCACCACCGCCCCTTCTCCTCCGTCCTCGTCGCCAACCGCGGCGAGATCGCCGCCCGCATCATTCGCGAGGCACAGGCCCAGGGCCTGCGCGCAATCGCCCTGTTTTCGGAAGCCGATCGCAACGCCCGCTATGTTGCCGACGCAGACGCATCCATCTGCATCGGCCCACCGCCGGCCGCAGCCTCATATCTCGACATCGAGCGGATCCTCGCGGCCGCAAGCGCAACCGGCGCCCAGTCGATCCACCCCGGCTACGGTTTTCTTTCCGAGAACCCTTCCTTCGCCGAAGCCGTCATCGCCGCAGGCCTCGTCTGGATCGGACCCTCGCCGGCCGCGATCCGCGCCATGGGCGACAAGGGCAACGCCAAGGAGATCGCCCGCAAGGCCGGTGTCCCCGTGATCCCCGGTTACGATGGCGACGATCAGTCCGACGCACGGCTGCTGGCCGAGGCCCGCCGCATCGGCTGGCCCGTGCTGCTCAAGGCCGCCCTCGGTGGAGGCGGCCGCGGCCAGCGCAAGGTGACGACGGAACAGGCATTCAGCGATGCCCTTGCCGCAGCCCGCCGCGAGGCCATGTCAGCCTTCGCCTCTGATCGCATGATCCTCGAGAAGGCACTGGAAGGCGTGCGCCACGTCGAGGTTCAGGTCTTCGCAGACAGCCACGGCAACGTCATCCACCTCGGCGAGCGCGACTGCTCCGTCCAGCGTCGCAACCAGAAGATCATCGAGGAAGCCCCGGCGCCCGGCGTCGATGCCGCTTTGCGCACGCGCATGGGGGAAGCCGCCGTCGCTCTTGCGCGCGCCGTCGGTTACACGAACGCAGGCACGGTTGAATATCTCCTCGACCAGGCAGGGAACTTCTGGTTCCTCGAGATGAACACGCGCATCCAGGTCGAGCACCCCGTGACCGAAGAGATCACAGGCACGAACCTCATCCGCTGGCAATTCGCGGTCGCCGCCGGCGCGCCACTGCCCTTGCGCCAGCAGGACGTGGCAATCTCGGGCCATGCGATCGAGGTCCGTCTCTGCGCCGAAGATCCAGGCGACAATTTCAGCCCGCAGGTCGGACAGGGCGAATTCAGGCCAGCCCGGCGTCACGCGCGCACCGATTGTGCCGGCACGACGTCGGGACACGTGTCGGGCCACTACGACTCCATGGTCGCAAAGATCATCGCGAAGGGCGCAACACGCGCCGACGCAATCACCGCCCTGCGCCAGGCGCTCGGCGAGGCAGGCCTCTTCGGCATTCGCAGCAATACCAACCATCTCGATGACATCCTCGCCGACACGGGCTTCGCACAGGGCGGCGTCGACATTGCCTGGCTCACCCGCCGCGGCGACTTTGCAGACAGCCACCTCGACCGCCCGCATGCAGCTTTTGCAGCCCTGTGCCTGTCATCGCTGCACGGCGATGGCTGGCGCTCGAATGGCCATTCAAGATCGATCGTGCGCCTGCGCGAGCGGCAGGCCGAGAAAACCTTCATCGTCGAAAACCGGACCATCGCCGGCCTTGACCTCACCCGCATCGAACCGGGAGACACACAAGGCTGGCACAAGCTCCAGGCCCGCTCGGCACAGGGACACAATCTGAAGGCCGAAGCCTTCGTGCAAGGCACGCGCATCCATGTCCGGCATGAAGGCCGCGACGCCCTCTTCGAGGACGTGACCTACGCCCCTGCCGAACGCAAGGATCCGGCCGGCGCAGGCGCCGTGCGCGCACCCATGGCCGGCCGCATCGTGAAGGTAGCAGCAGAGCCCGGCCTCATGGTCAACAAGGGCGACCTGCTCGTGATCCTCGAGGCCATGAAGATGGAGCACGAACTGCGCGCCTCTGCCGACGGCGTGGTCGACGCCGTGTCGATCAAGCCCGGTGACCAGGTCGCCATCCGCCAGGTCCTGGTAACGATCAGCTAGGGCAGGCTCCTCGGTCCTCAGCCAACGACCGGATAGACCTCATGCGAGCCAT
>JBILGJ010000307.1:0-3784 GCA_044351125.1 Micropepsaceae bacterium | reverse complement strand
ACGGCAGGCCTGCGAGACGCGGCAGGATTCCGCTGGCCCCGTCACTGGCCTGGGCCGACAGCCGAAAGATGTTGGCCCCGGGGTTCCAGTCGATATCGCCTTCAACGCGGGCGTCACCGTCGGTCTGCTGCAGGCTTAGCGTGACGATGGCACGCCTTGCCGGATCGCGAAGGTCGACGCGGCCAGCAAGGGTCAGATTTGCCTTCTGGCCTGCCACGGCCTCGTCCACTTTCAATGCCTTGATTTCCAATCCGGCAACGACGATGGACGGGATCGAGGAACCTGACGTTGAGCCTTCGTCCGCACCACCCTCGGGGCGGCGCAACCAGCGTATCTCCTTGACGGAGAGCCTTGCGATCTCGGTCGTTCCCCGGAACAGTCCCAGGGGATGCCAGTCGATGGCGATGTCTTCGAGCTCAAGCCAAATTCCCGCCTTGTCTGACAAGGTGATCCGGCCGATGCGCGGCGCTTCTGGCAGCCATCCCTCGAGACCCGTGACCTCTACCTTGACCGTTTCCGATGATGCGGCTTCGCTGATGGCCTGTGCCAGAAGGCGATGCGCCCAAGACGTCTGCAACAATGCCCAGCCAAGGCCCGCCAGAAGCAGCAGGCCTGCCACCGTCCATCCGGTCATGCGAAGCCATTTGCGCATCTTCATCGCCTAGAACGCCTGGCCCAATCCGACATAGACCGCAAAATCGGGGTCCGACGCCTGCGGGTCAAGCGGAATGGCGATGTCGAGGCGCACCGGGCCGACCGGTGTGCGGTAGCGTGCGCCGAGGCCCACGCCTGCACCCATGCCGCTGAAATCCGGCACATCAGATGCAAAGGCGCCGCCCATATCGGCGAAAAGCGCCGCTCCGATATCCTCGAACAGCCAGTGACGCACCTCGATGGAGGCCTCGGCGAGGCTGGCCCCGCCGACAATGCGATCCGAGGGGTCGCGGGGGCTGAGGCCCTGGAAAGCATAACCGCGCACAGAGCCGCCGCCACCGGCAAAGAACCTCAGATCTGCGGGCAGATCCGCAAGGCCGCTGGCAAGCGACAACCCGGTCGCGACGCGCGTTGCCACCACAGTGCGGGCCTCTGAATCAAGCGAGAGGTAGGCAGAGGCCTGCGCAAGCAGACGGGCGGCTGCCTCATCCGGGTTTTCGAGGTTCACGAGTGGCCTCAGCTCGATGCTTGCCCGAAGTCCCCTGACCGGCTCGAGCGGATCATTGCGCGTATCATAAAGAATTGCAGACGGCAGCGTGAGCGTGTTCAGGTTTCGCGCGCCAAACGCATCTTCCTCTCTTGCCGCCGACAGTCCGACGCCGGCTTCCACAGCCAAGCTCTTGTCGAACCGGCGCGTCCAGCCTACGCCGAACTCTATTGCATCGCGCGCATAGGCATCCGGTCGCTCTTTTTTTGCACCCGCGCTGATGAACAGGTCGTCGCGCCGGTCGGTCCAGGCCGGCAGGGTCAGGACACCCTGCAGGGCAAACTCGTAATCCTGGAGCGAATTCACGAACAGGCGCGAGGTTGATGCCTCGATCCGCAGGCGTTCGGCCTCGCCAAAAAGGTTGCGATGTTCCCAATAGGACGAAAGTGCTGCGCCTTCGAGGGTTGACCAGGTTGCCTCGATGCCGATCGCACGGAGGGGGCGCTCGCTGACGGTTACCGCGAGCGGCAGTTGACCGGTTGCGTCGAGTTCCTTTGCTTCATCAATGCGCACGGCATCGAATACGCCCAGGCGTTCCACGCTCTCCTTGAAGTCCTCCAGTAGGTTTGTGCGAAACTCGTCACCGGTCCCGAATGGCGCGAGGCCCATGACGAAATCAGGGTTCATGCGCTTTGTGCCGGTGATGGAGACAGGACCGAACGTGGCAGCCGGTCCCGGATCGAATTCGAGGTCAACGTCAAGTGTAGCGGTGGCATGATCCGCGGTGGCGTTGCGCCCTGCGAGGGTTGCAAGCGGGTAGCCAGATTCACGCAGGATGTCGATAGCGCGTGCCTGCGCGGTCACGATGTCGGAAGACCTTGCGGGGGCACCGGGCTTCAGGCCAATGGCAGCAGGTGTCAGTGTCGGTGGCAGGCTGGGTTCTGTACCTGCCCTGCACCTGATGGCGATGTCTGCAAAGCGGAACCGGGGGCCGGGTGTTACAGTGATAGTGACCTGGAGCTTCTTTCCCGACGGCATCGCGGCCATGCGGTCTTCGGCTTCCGTGTCCCTGGGGGATTGACCTTCGATCGCGACGGCTACCCGTGCGGCGAAATAGCCAAGGGCATTCAGCGCCCGCCTGATGCGCTGCTCGTCATCGCGGGCTCGCACGAACAGAACGCCCACGGTGTCGATCGTCTCGTCGCCGAGAGAGGCCAGCCTCGAGGCCTGGGTCGCGGCCTCGCGCAGCTCTTCGGTCTCGTCCTCCATTGCGAGCGTTGTTTCGTAAGACAGTTCCGGCACCGGGTCTTCGGCCTGCGGTGGCTGGTCCGCGGCGCGCGCAAGGCCGCAGGTCATTGCCGGGGCAAGACACGTCAGGATCAATGCAAAGAAGTGAGCGAATCTGCGCGTTCCGCGGCACATGGGGTCTGGTGCCACGCAGTCGGTTTACGTTGCGTTAACGATCCGGGGCACCGCTCTGGTGGGCTTTCAGGGCCTGCCATTCGTCAGCCGTCATCTCCCAGTAACACGAGGTGCGGGTGCTGCCGTCGGGTCGCGCCGACGTCCGTTCGCCCATGCGGCGAAAGCCCATGCGATCGATGAGGCGGATGGAACGGGTGTTATCGGTAGCGGCCGTGAGGCAAACGAGGCGAACGCCGAGGGCGCCAAAGATCCAGTCAATCGTGTGGGCAGCGCCAGCGCCCCCAGCGCCGGCACCCTGGAAACCTGCGCGCAAGGCGCCAGCAAGCTCGGCCGAGGCCCTTTCCGGCCAAACCGTGATCCACGAGTAGCCCGAGAGAGCGTTGCCCGGACTGCCTGTCAGAACGAGGAGGCCTCGACCGGCCTGCCTGTCCTGCTCGGCTGCTTCTATCCAGGCTCTTACCGTGGCGCTGGTCAGAGGCCGCGGCAGGTCGTAGATCGGCTCGGATACTGCCGGGTCGGCAAGAAGGTCGAGGGCAGCTTCAACGTCGTCGATGGTTGCGATCCGCCGGCCAGGTCCCAGTCCCTCGACCCTTGCCGCGCGGACAGCGCTCCGGATGCCCGCCTCTTCCTCGGGCGTCGTGGTCAGTTCGGTCCTGGGTGGTGCGCTCATGAGATGAACTTGACATCAGGCAGGCCCGAAAAAAAGAGGCCCGGACGCATTCGCCCGGGCCCATGTACTCAGCCTTTCCAGGATCTGAAGGGGCTAGCCGCCGCCGCCTTTGTCATCGCCCGGCTTGTCGTCGTCGTCGTCATCATCGTCGTCGTCATTGCCGCGATCATCGTCGCGGTCATCGTCATCATCGCCGCCGCGGTCGTCATCGGCGTCGTCGTCACCGCCGCGATCATCGTCGGCGCCGTCATCGTCGTTGTCGCGCCCCTGGTCGTCGGTGCCATCATCGCCACCACCATCGGTGCCGCTGTCGTCGGTCTCGTCGCCGTCGTCGTCGTTGCTGTCGTCGTCGCTGTCGTCGTCGCTGTCGTCGTCATTGTCCCGGCCCTGATCGGGGGTGCCGTCGTCGCCGCCACCGTCCTTGCCGCTGTCATCCGTCTCGTCGCCGTCATCGTCCTTGCCGCGACCCTTGCCAGATGAGTTGTCATCATCAGACGACTTCCGGCTGCTTTCGGAACTCTTGCCGGAATTTGACGACGAGCTGTTGCTGT
>JBILGJ010000306.1:0-3820 GCA_044351125.1 Micropepsaceae bacterium | reverse complement strand
TGATATCGTGGATACGTCGCGCATGGCGCCGCTGGAGCCGCCCTTTTCTGACCACGTGAAGTCCACCCTCGACCGGCTGATGCCGCCCGGGGTGCCGCCGCTGGTGCTGTTCACAACGCTGGCGCGGAGCGAGCGCGCTTTCTCGCGGTTCATGGCCGCAGGCCTGCTCGACAAGGGCCCTGTTGGCCTGCGTGACAGGGAGATCATGATCTGCCGGACATGCGCGCGCTGCGGGTCCGAGTATGAATGGGGCGTACACATTGCTTTCTTTGCTGGCCGGGCAGGGTTCTCCGAGGCGCAGATCACCGCAACGGTCGAGCCGGGTGTCAGTTCAGGCTGGAGCCAGCGTGAACAGCTGATCGTGCGGCTGGCCGATGAGCTGCATGATACGTCGACCATCAGCGATACGTTGTGGGCCGAACTGCGGCCTGAATTCCAGGACGAGCAGATCCTCGAGCTAATCCTGCTGGCCGGTTTCTATCACACCGTATCGTTCCTCACGAACGGCCTGAAGCTGCCGCTCGAGCGCCATGCGGCCCGGTTCCCTCAGGTGGCGCGCGAGGCGTGATGGTGGGCCTGCAGTCGCGGGAATTTTTCACGCGAAAGCGCGAATGAGCGATTGCGCGAAACGGCATTCCGATCCCCGCGGGCAGCCGTGTCCGGATGTACAAAAAGAAAGAGGCCAGGGCGACGTGGCCCCGACCTCTTTTCTTTCAATTCCCAAGCGATGAAACGACCTGGCTAGATGATGCCGACGACGATGGCACCCAGGAACGCAAAGACGACCCCCGTTGTGATCATGCTGATCTGTTCTCTCACGAGCGACTCCTGCCGTTAGGGTGCCGCAATTATGCCTCAATTTGTCGCAGCGCCAAGTCCAATTCGATACGGCGCTGCAGCAAATTTCTGCGTGCATGGCAGCAAGTGATTGAGATGGAAGCCTTTTTTACGGCTTCGCTGGGTTAACCAAAACGTCCGCCCGAGCCCTGCGCAACCCCTGGTCATGAGGCCGAGCTGCCTGATTCAGAAGTGAAGCTTGAGTGGCAGGCGACGTTCCTTGGCAATGCGGCACATCCGGTAGAAGACCGAGAAGCCAAAGCGAGCCTGGGTATCGAAGTCCGTCCCCTCATTGAGCTCGAACGTGTTCCAGCGAAGGATCTCTTCCGGGGAGGCTTTCCAGTTCATCTCATTCAGGGTCAGCAGAGCTGACCAGAGCGATTCGATCGACCCTGCGCGGATCGGCTGGCCTGCAGGGTCCTTCATGCCGATCCCGAACTGGAAGGCGCCGGGCAGCCAAAGGCTGCAGTTCATCAGCTCCCAGACCGGGTTGCGGTTGCTGTTCTGGCGAAGAAGCTCCATGGCCGGATCCTTGCCCCAGTCCTTGCTGAACGAGGGGGGGCGGGGCGTGTATCCTGTCACCGAATAAGCTGCCAGCAGCATGGCGCCGCCAAATCCGTCAAAGCCGAGGCTGGCGACTTCCCACTCTTCCTGCATGCCTTCACGCCACGCGAGAGGTTCGGGTAGGTGCTCCTTGAGCTTCAGGGACGCGTCCTCCAGCCAGCCTGCAATGATGCCCTGCAGCTCGACGGGATCGTTGACCCTGCCGGGATTGCGCGGACCGGAAAACGGCGATGGGTGGCCGCTGCGCGTATGGCCATTTTCCCACTGCTCTGAGTAGTAGCGTGTCAGCGTGCCGAGATAGAGTTCAATCAACATCCGTCGTCCTGTGAACCAGTCCTGCGGCCAAAACCGCCGCCGCCAGGGGTTTCAATGATGAATGCATCGCCTGGCTCAACGAGAACCATAGCGCATCCCCCGAGTACTTCAACCTGCCCATTGGCGCGCCTGAGCCGGTTCACACCGGGCAAGCCGGGCCCTGCGCCTTCGAGCCCGAAGGGCAGGGTCTTGCGGCGTGTCGAGAGTATGCCCGCTTCCATCGCCTCCCGAAAGACGACTTCACGGACCACACCATCGCCGCCGCGGTGACGGCCGGCGCCGCCTGATCCCCTGCGCACGGCGAACCTGCGCAGGATGACCGGATAGCGCAGCTCGAGCACCTCCGGGTCGGTCAGGCGCGAGTTGGTCATGTGCGTGTGTACCGCGCTGGCACCCGCGAACCCCGGGCCCGCGCCTGCGCCACCGCAGATCGTCTCGTAATACTGGTGGCGCTCGTTGCCGAAGGTGAAGTTGTTCATCGTTCCCTGAGATGCAGCCATCACGCCGAGTGCGCCGAAGAGTGCGTCCGTGATGGCCTGGCTTGTCTCGACATTGCCGGCGACCACAGCGGCAGGAAACTGAGGGTTCAGCATTGATCCCAACGGGGCCACGATGGTGAGTGGCCGCAGGCACCCCGCGTTGAGCGGGATATCGCTGTCGATGAGGCATCGGAAGACGTAAAGCACGGCGGCCGTTGTCACGGCGCGCGGTGCATTGAAGTTGGTCGGGCGCTGGTCGCTTGTACCTGTAAAGTCGATGGTCGCAGCGCGCTGACGGCGGTCTATGGTTATGCCGACCTTAATGATGGCGCCGTCGTCCATCTCGTGGCTGAAGCTTCCGTTGCCGAGTGTCGCGATGGCCCGGCGAACCTGTTCCTCGGCGTTGTCCTGCACAAAGCCCATGTATGCGAGGACTGCGTCGCGACCTTTCTCGCTGCAAAGGCGCCGAAGTTCCTGGGCGCCTGTCATGCAGGCGGCAAGCTGTGCCCTGAGGTCGGCAATGTTCTGGGACGGGTTGCGCGCTGGCATGCGTGTCGTGGCAAGCATGGAACGGACGGCTGCCTCGTCGAACTGTCCATGGGCCATGATGCGGTCACCCATGAAGAGGACGCCTTCTTCCTCCACGCTTGTCGAGTTCGGTGGCATGGAGCCAGGTGTGATGCCGCCGACATCTGCATGATGTCCCCTCGCCGCGACGAAAAATTCGGGGCTTCTGCCGGGTTCCTGGAAAACCGGCATGACCACGGTGATGTCCGGCAGGTGCGTCCCACCGGCGTAAGGTGCATTCACGGCAAAGGCGTCACCGTCCTCGATGGTGCTGCCATGGCGCTCGAGGATCGCGCGCACGCTTTCGCCCATCGAGCCGAGGTGTACCGGCATATGCGGGGCATTGGCGACGAGATTGCCCTCGCGGTCGAATATCGCGCAGGAAAAATCGAGACGTTCCTTGATGTTGACCGACGAGGCTGTCTTCTCGAGGGTGGTGCCCATCTGTTCGGCGATCGACATGAACAGCGCATTGTAGATCTCGAGCCTCACGGGGTCCGCCTGCGTGGTCTCATCGTGCGCGGCCCTGCCGGATGCCAATGCTGAAAGCACCAGGTTTCCGTCGGGCTTGAACGCTGCTTCCCAGCCTGGGTCGACAACGATTGTCGAGTTCGGCTCGACGATGATGGCGGGGCCGCAGATCCTGTCGCCTGGCGAAAGGTCCTTGCGATCGTAAAGCGGCGTGGGCAACGCCTGACCGCCCACGAAGAGGCTCGTGGTTTCGACGGGCTGCGGAGCTTTTGCCTGCCGGCTGGCAAAGCGAATCTTCACGGCAGCTGGCGCGGAGGATCCGCGTGCCTCAACCGCGATCGATTCAAGGACCAGTTCGCGCGCGCGGTCGGAAAAGCCGAACCTTCTTTCGTGTGTCGTGCGGAAACGTTCCTCAAGCTCGGTGCTGTTGCCAAAGGGGATTGCGAGTGCGGTATCGGTGCCGAGGTAACGCATGTGTGCAGTTACCTCGACATCGACCTTATCAAACTGTCCCTGCATTGTGACATCGTGACGGCAAGATGCGTCCATGGATTCGATACGGGTTGCGAGGCTGTCACAGAGGTCCT
>JBILGJ010000305.1:0-3825 GCA_044351125.1 Micropepsaceae bacterium | reverse complement strand
GGCCCGCGCCCGTTCACGCAGGCTCTGGTAGAGCGCAGCGACGTTGGCCAGCGGCCCTGTCCGTATCTTGAACGTCAGGTTGACCTGATAGACGTCGCCTGCGCCGATGAGCTCATGTACATGCTGGAACGCACGGCGATACTCGTCGTCCGTGATGGCTTCGCGGGCGTCGATCGCGGGCAAGCCATGGTCCCCGCATTCGGCAAGGAACCGGTCGCGCGCCTGCGCCGCAATCGGCCTGCCATGGCCAAAGGCCATGAACCGCAGGAGCGGGCGTTCCGTCGCCGGCAGAAGGGGCTGCAGCCGTGGCTCGAAACAGTAACCAAGCTCATAGGCCATGTAGCCGGCAACCCAATGCCCGGCGGCCACAAGCTCATCGAGCCGGGCAAGGGCGCCCAGGGCCTCGTCCGCCCGCCAGGCAACGATGTCCTCGACAGGGTCTTCCAGCAGCATGCCGCCCCGATCGGGCCACGTCGCATCGTCAAGCAGCGCGAAGGGCGGCCTTTCCTTCCACGTTCCGGGAACATCTTGGCTTGACATGGATCGGGCTGGAACCAAACTCTCAAGGGTCCTGTTAGGGGCAGTCCGGCACACGCGGTGCTGGCGCCCGTTCTTAAGAAAGGTGGCGAACAATGCAATGCGGCCGGAGCGCATAGATGTCGAGGCCTGTGTTCCCCGGAAGCCCGTTTTTCCTCGGATTTGACGAGATCGAGCGCCTGGTCGAGTTCGCCAGCCGCAGCTCCGCCGAGGCATTCCCGCCCCTGAATATCGAGCAGTTTGGCGAGGGCACCATCCGCATCACCATCGCCGTGGCGGGATTTGCTCCCGAAAACCTCTCGGTCACAGTCAGTGACCGGGAATTGACCGTGAAGGGTGAGCGCAAACCCCCGGGGGAGGGAAAAACCTATCTCCACAAGGGAATTGCAGCGCGCTCTTTCACCCGCAGCTTCGCGCTGGCCTCCAGCCTCGAGGTGGCCTCGGCCTCCCTTGGAAACGGCTTGTTGAGGATAAATCTGAGGCAGGTGCGCCGAAACCCGGAAGTCGTTCAGATTCCAATCACATTAGATTGAGATCGCGCTCCGCCATTCAATTTCCGTAATTGCCTCCCATATAGGATGCAGTGGCGCCGCGTTGCATGTTGGCGCTGCGCAAGAGGAGTGTATCCCATGCAGGAGAAACCGGCAGCGTCTGGATTTCGGTCCAAGGTGGCAGAAGGCTTCACCCATATCCTTGCCGAAAACCTCGTTTACGTTCGCGAGACCCCCGCAGCAGAGCTTGTGTCCTCAGGCCTCGTGTCGCCCAAGGCGCGCCTTGACCCGGTCCAGAAATACTTCGTCGTTTGCGCGATGGACGGCCGTCCGCTCGCAGTCCTCGACAACCGCGAGCTCGCCTTCGCGGCCGCCCGCGAACACGACATGCAACCGGTCAGCGTTCACTGAGATCAGGCCGCCCGCGAACCGGCGGGCGGTTCCGTGAGCAGGGCATAAAGCGCATCCGCGCTGGTCGCTGCCCGCAGGCGCTCACATGTCCCGGCATGGCGCAGCAGTCTTGAAATCCGCGCCAGCGCCTTCAGGTGGTCAGCGCCTGCTTCTGCCGGCGTAAGCAGCAGGAAGACGAGGTCCACCGGAATGTCATCCGGTGCCTCGAAATCGATCGGCGACTGCAGCTTGACGAAAAGTCCGGCGATCCGCGGCAGACGCTGCATCCGTCCATGCGGAATGGCCACCCCGCGTCCAACCGCGGTGCTGGCAAGTTTCTCGCGCTCCCACAAGGCCTCGAACACAACCCCGCCATCCAGGCCAGCGCGCGACGCCGCGATCGCGGAAAGGTCCACAAGCAGCCGCCGCTTGCCGGATGTCTTCATGTCACAGAAGACATCCGATGGACTGAGGATCTCGGATACGTTCATGGTGCGTCTCCCGCAGCCAGAAAGGCCCGCGGGAGTGTCACCGCTTGGTCAGGTCGATGTTTGGATCGATCCAGCCGATATTGCCATCGGCGCGGCGATAGACAACGTTGAGCCCGCCATGCGCCGCATTGTGGAACACAAGGGCCGGCGCCTCCATCAGGTCGAGCTGCATGACCGCCTCGCCGACGGACATCTTGCGAAGCTGGGTCGTTCCTTCCGAAACCACGACCGGATTGAACGGACCCGAATGCTGGTGGTCTTCGCCATGGTCGGACGAGATGACCTGTTCGCGCGCCGGACTGATGTCATAGGCCGCCTTCGTGGGGCTGTGATGGTCGCGCAGGCGACCCTTGTGCCGCTGTGCACGCTTGTCCATCCGCTCGATGGCGCCGTCGAAGCTGGCATAGATGTCGGCAGACCGGTTCTGCGCGTGCAGGTAAAGGCCCGAGGCCAGGTGCACCGAACAATCAGTCCGGTACACATGTCCGTCGCGCGAGAACGTGACCGATCCGTCGACCGGCCGGTCAAAATACCTGCCGACGGACTGGGTCATGCGCGTCTGCACATAATCGCGCAGCGAATTGCCGATGTCGATCTGCTTGCCGGTGATGCTGAGTTCCATGGCACGTCGGATCCCTGGTTGTTGTGCACTGTCACCAAAATGCGTTTGGCCGAAACCCCCGAGAGGCAGGACCGGGGACGTTGCTGCCCCTGTGTCCAGTCTCCGGGGCGACCCTCGTGATGCGCAGGCTCTCATTGAATCTGGCCATGCGCTGAGCCATGTTCAAGGGGTTGCTCCGCCGAAGGAATTGGCGCCTGACTGCTTGAGTTTCTTGCGGTCGACCGAAGAGGGGATCCGCATGGATTCCCTGTATTTTGCGACCGTGCGGCGGGCAATGTCGATACCTGCACCACGCAGCACTTCGACGATCCTGTCATCCGACAGGATCGATGCAGGGCTTTCCCCGTCGATGAGCTCGCGAATGCGATGGCGAACCGCTTCCGCCGAGTGCGCTTCGCCACCCTCGGCCGACTGGATCGCCGAGGAGAAGAAGTACTTGAGCTCGAAAGTGCCCCGCGGCGTGGCCATGTACTTGTTGGCAGTCACGCGGCTGACAGTCGATTCATGCATGCCGGTGGCCTCGGCGATGGCCTTGAGGTTGAGCGGCCGAAGGTGCGAAACGCCATGCGCCAGGAATCCATCCTGCTGCCGGACGATTTCGGCAGAAACCTTCAGGATCGTGCGCGCCCGCTGTTCAAGGCTGCGCACAAGCCAGTTGGCGTTGTTGAGCTGCTCCGTCACATAGTTCTTGGCGTCCTTGTTCTTGCCGCCGACAGTCGCCGCATAGCGCGTATTCACAAGCACGCGCGGCAGTGTCTCGGTGTTCAGCTCGACATGAAAGCTGCCATGCGCAGACGCCCGCACATGGATGTCAGGAACAACGGGCTGCACAGGTTCGCTGCCGAACTTCAGCCCCGGCTTCGGGTTCAGTTGCCGGATCTCGCCAACCATGTCGGAGAGGTCCTCGGCCGAGACACCGGTCAGGCGCAAGAGCCCCGCCATGTCGCGCTTCGCCAGAAGGGGCAGGTTGTCCAGCAGCGCCTGCATCGCAGGATCAAGCCGGTTGCGTTCCTTCAGTTGCAGTGCAAGGCACTCACTGAGCGAGCGGGCGCCGACGCCGGTCGGATCGAAGGTCTGGATGATCTTCAGCACCGCCTCGATGTCGGTGACCGGCACCACAAGCGTCTGTGCAATTGTTGCAAGGTCCGCCAGCAGGTAGCCGCACTCGTCGATCATGTCGATCAGGTAGGCGCCAATCAGCTTGTCGCGCGGGTCGGTGCAGGCCAGCTGAAGCTGCGCCTCCAGATGCTCGTGCAGGTTGGGGGCCCGCGTCAGCGTTGCCTCGATGGACAAC
>JBILGJ010000052.1:0-11495 GCA_044351125.1 Micropepsaceae bacterium | reverse complement strand
GTTCCCGGCGATACAGCCAATGTACTCGGCGCATTGCGGTGCGTCCGGCCTTCGCCCTTGGCGCTTTCCGTGATCCAGGACCGGATTGCGGAAAAGACATTCGTGCGCAATGCAGGGATTGGCACGGCACCGTTTGCTGCGGTCGACTCGGAAGCCTCACTGATGGCCGCGGTGGCAACGACAGGATTGCCGGCTGTGCTGAAGACTGCCCGCTTTGGCTATGACGGCAAGGGGCAGCGCATGGTGCGCACGGATGGCCAGCTGATGGCGGCATGGGATGCCCTGCACCGCGCGCCCTGCATCCTCGAGGGGTTCGTCCCCTTCCGGCGGGAACTGTCGCTGGTTGCTGCGCGCGGCAGGGATGGATCGCTGGCCTGCTATGACCTGGTCGAGAACCGGCACGAGAACCATATCCTGCGTACGACGCTTGCGCCGGCACGTGCGTCCGGGCGCACTCGCGCGGCGGCACGGCGCATCGCCGAGACGCTGCTTGCCGCCTTCGACTATGTCGGTGTCATGGGGGTCGAGCTGTTCGAGACCGAAGGCGGAGAGCTGCTCGTGAACGAGATTGCTCCGCGCGTCCACAATTCGGGGCACTGGACGATCGATGCCTGCACGGTCAGCCAGTTCGAGCTGCACATGAGGGCGGTTGCCGGCTGGCCGCTCGGGGACACGGTTCGCCACTCGGATGCGGTGATGACAAACCTGCTGGGCGACGAGATCGAACTTTGGCAGGAGCTGGCTTCACAGCCGGCAACGGCCCTCCACCATTACGGCAAGGGCGAGGCCAGGGCCGGACGCAAGATGGGGCATGTCACGCGGCTCTATCCGCTGGGTCTCAGACCGGCCGACTAGCGGCCGGGATAACGCAAGGCGCCAAGGATCGTCAGCGGATTGGGAAGCGTGCTCGCGACCTTGAGGACTGCCGATTTCACCTTCTCGATCTGCATGACATCGGCGATGCGACGGTCAAGGAACTTCCAGGTCTCGGCGCTGTCCTCGCTGCTATCTCCGAACCAGAACAGCATGGTCGACGTCAACACGCCCGAGAGCAATCCGCGCTTGGTGTAAAAGTTGAAGTCGGTCGAGGTGTCCCCGATCGCGCGCCAGATCATGTCGCAGGTCCGGTAGACGCAGGAGGCACCATCCAGCGCGTATTGTGGCAGCGCGAAGAGCGCAGCCCCGCGCCTTGCGGCCTCACGGTGGGCGGCAATGACCTCGATGCGTTTGTGCACGGCGAAGGCCACGCGTTCGCGTATCTTCATGGACTTGAGGTCCGCGGCTCGGATCAGGGCTTCTGCCTCGTCGTCGGCCTTGTGCGAGAAGAACGTGATTGCGTCGGCGATTCCTCGCGGGAAGGCCAGGCGAACGTCGGCTTCGTCGACGCCGATGCGCGATGCTGCATCGGAAAGCGCGCGATCGGTCCAGCCGTCGAAGGCTACATGCGGCAGGATCTCGGCCAGCAACTTCTCGCGCAGATCGTTGCCGTGGGTCTTGTTGTCGCTGTTCATTTTTTTCCTTCGAGCCAGTGCCTGACCTCGCTCTCAAAGATGAGTCTGGACAGGTCTTTCATTCTCTGTGGGTAAAGGATGCCGTCAAGATGATCGCATTCGTGCTGGACCACGCGGGCGTGAAAGCCCTTGGCGACGCGCTCGATGCGTGTGCCATCCAGTCCGAGGCCGCTGTAGCGGATATGGGCGGGACGTTCGACCCAGCCACGTAGGCCGGGCACCGAGAGGCACCCCTCCCACCCCCCTTCGCGCGCGGGCGACAGGATGTCGATTTCAGGGTTCACCAGCACCGTCAGTGGGGCCGTATGCTCGAAAACTTCGGCTTCAGACAGGCCCGGATCGGCCCGGCCGACCGGAGCCTGGAACACGACCACCCGGACGGACTCGTAGACCTGGGGGGCGGCGAGGCCTGCCCCGGGGGCGTCAATCATGGTTTCCACCATGTCCTCAACCAGCCGGCGAAGCTCGGGATCGGCAAGATCCGTCACGGGAGCGGCCTTTTGTGCCAGCACGGGATGGCCCATCCGTGCGATCTTGCGGATTGTCATTGCGCAGATATGAGCCTTGCGGCCGCACCCGGCAAGGGTGGACAGGGGCTGCTGTCTCTGGTAACTACCGCGCCTTCATGAGGGCGGGTTCCCCGAGGACTTGCCCTTTTTCCTTTGACGCCCAGAACTCGAACCGGAGGTTTTCCTTGCAGATCGTCGTGCGTGACAACAATGTCGACCAAGCCCTGAAGGCGCTCAAGAAGAAGATGCAGCGCGAGGGCCTGTTCCGCGAGATGAAGCTGCGCAACCACTTCGAGAAGCCTTCGGAAAAGCGCGCCCGCGAGAAGGCTGAAGCCGTCCGCCGCGCCCGCAAGCTTCACCGCAAGAAGCTGCAGCGCGAAGGCCTCCTGCCGAAGACGCCACGGGTTGCCCGCCCAGCCCGCCCGTAAGGCGCTCAGGACTATCCATTCAGAACCGCGGTGCCCTCAGGGGCCGCGGTTTTTTGCTGCCTGGATTACACTCAGATCCGCCGGGGCGGGCTCAATAGATCGCGCAGGAATCCGGAGAAGCTGGCCGGTGCGTCGGGCCGCAGGAGGTTTGCGCGGAAAACCCGGGCGACCAGCCTTATCAGCCACCACAGCGTAAGGGCACTCACGATGAAGGATCCGAGGATGTCGATGCCCTCGGGAGAGCTCAGCGAGCGCACCATCATCGTGAAGGGGGCAAAGAACGGTACGTAGGACGCGAAGCGCGCAAATGCGCTTTCGGGGGCGTAGGCAACCGCCAGCGGGAGCATGCATATCGGCATCGTCACGAGCGTGGCTGGGGCGACGACGGCCTGGGCATCGGAAATCGAGTTCGCCGCGCTGCCGGCTGCGAGGAAGAATGCGCCAACCGTCAGGTAGGACATCGCGAAGAAGACGGTGATCTGGAAGATCTGCGCGGGGCTTGAGATATTGGCGAGAAGCTCGGAGGCGATGACCTGCCCGGCCGGGAAAAAGACCCCAATCGCGGCACTTACGGTCACCACCCAGACCACCACCAGGAACAGGGCCAGAAGGAGGCCTGTCAGGAGCTTGCCTGCCATCAGGGTTTCCGCCCTGACGCAGGACAAAAGCAATTCGGCGACGCGATTGCTCTTCTCCTCGACCAAGGCCATCACGACCATGTTGGCGGTCATGAACAGGGCAAAGAACAGCATGAAGTAGACCAGGTTTGCGGCCAGCACCTGCAGCTGGCGCACACCTGTCACGGCCCCGAGTTTCTCGGGATCGGGGTCGATCGACCGGATCTGGCTTGCCGTGCCGATGATACGTTCGGTCCCATCGGCGGGGATAGACAGGTCGGCTGCTGCGAGGCGCCTCAACTCGAGGTCGACGGCTGCGCGAAGGAACTCGCGCAAGCCCGGGCGGTTCAGGTCGTCGGCCAGGTAGATTGCAGATTGCGAGCCGTCCAGAACGCCCTGCGGCACCACCAGGATGGCCCACAGGTGGACGGGGCCAAAGGGGCCGCGGGTCAGGCGCTCGGCCGACAGGTAAGGCTGGGCCGCTGTGGCGAGGTCCTTGGCGCCGACCAGGTCCTCGGGCAGGTCTATGCGGAAGAACTGGTCCAACGGCTCGTTGAATGCTGGCGCGGCCGGCTTCAGGTAAGGCCGAAGCGCGATGAAGGCGGCGATCGTGCCTCCCTTCGCCTCGAGGGCGCGCGCAGAGGCCTTGCTGACCGGGTCTGCGTCGAGGACCAGCGTTGCAAGGGCGGCATCGCCGGCCCGCAATTTCTCCTCGTCTGCATGCTCTTTTGCATAGGCGTTCAGTGCAAGCATGCCCCGTTCAAGGCGTTCACGGAGGATTGCCGCATCGATCGCCGGCACCATGCGCCCGGTCTCGTCGATGACGGCGAAATGCCGGATCGGTGCGCCAAGCAGGGCCAACTGGCTCTGCGACGCGCTTGGAACCCAGCCCACCAGCAGCAGATAGAACAGCGGCAGCATCACGCCCAGGAGGAAGGGACGCGATGTGGCATGCTGGACGAAGCCGTGCCAGGCGATGATCCATGTCTCTCTCATGGCACCAATCCCTCCGCGTTGCCGCCGGCGAGATACACGAAGATCTCGTGCAAGGGGGGCGCCGACGTGTCGAAGCGCGTGAGCTTGACGCCCTTTTCAAAACAGGCTGCGAGAATGACCTGGGGATCGGTGCCTGCCGCGAGGAAGACTTCCCACCAGCTCACGCTGTCATGCGGCGGAACGATGCGGGCCACCCCGGGGATGCCGACAATGAACGACAAATCGTTCGGCGACTCCAGCTTCACGCTGCGTGGCATCACGGCGCGTGCTTCCTGCAGGGTGCCGTCGAAAGCCTTGTTCCCCTTGACCAGGATCACGAAGCGATCGCACAGCCGCTCGGCATGGCTCATCGTATGGGTCGAGAACAGGACCGTCGCGCCGTTGCGGGCGAGCTTGCGGATTGCAGCCTCAAGTTCGTTCTGGTTGATCGGGTCGAGGCCGGAAAAGGGCTCATCAAGAATGATCAGCGAGGGGCTGTGCGCGATTGCCGTGGCCAGCTGGATCTTCTGAGCCATGCCCTTGGACAGGGCTTCGATGCGCCGGTCCTTCACATGAGCGAGGCCCAATTCCTCGAGAAGTTCAATCGCTCGCTTGCGTGCGGCGGCGGCCCAGAGGCCCTTCAGGCGCCCGAAATAGACGATTGTCTCGAGTGCGGTCATGCGCTTGTAGAGACCGCGCTCCTCGGGCAGATAGCCGATGCGGTGCTGAACGGCGCGCCCCGGGGGCTTGCCGAACAGGGTTATTGTGCCTTCGGTCGGCGTCGAGATGCCCAGGATCATTCGCAGGGTCGAGGTCTTTCCCGCTCCATTGGGGCCCAGAAGGCCGACAATGCGTCCTTCAGGCGCAATGAAGCTGACGCCGTTCACGGCGGTGAAATTGCCGTAGCGCTTTGTCACGCCCTTCAGTTCAAGAACCGGATTTTCCATGACCCCACTGCCCCGGGGCGAGAGAACCACGGCGAGGACATGCGGATCAACAGGTGTTTCAGCAATGCGGCCAAATGGTTAGCGTGAGAGCGTCAGTGCGGGAATTTGCTGGCGCTCCGGTGGCCCACGACGATTTTCCAGTCGCCATCTCGCTCGGCGAGGGTCAGCGTCATGGTGCCCTCGAACTTGAGCGAGGCCTGGCCATTGGCCGCCACGGTCTGCGAGTATCTGAAAATCGCGACCGCCGACTCGTCGGTGAGCATCGAGATCTTCATGTCGTAGGCCTCGAAGTGAGACTCGGGGAAACCCGCGAAATAGTTCGTCAGCGCGGCGACAGCGGCCGTCTTGGTTTCGTAGACAACTTCGCCATTCTCGATCCAGACAAACCCTGGCCCATCGGCCAGAAGCTCGCCTGCGCCGGGCGCGTCGTGGGCGTTGACCTTTGCCACGTATTGCTCGATCGCGGCCTTGGCTTCCGGTGCCACCTCGGGCACGTCCGAGTTGCTGCCAGTCGGCGCAAACGGGTTCTCGCAAGCGGCCAGCAACAGCGACCCGCCGATCACGGGAATGAGCATGAGGTGGCGGAATTTCATCCTGAACGTTCCCTGGGAGATGCAGCTCTATGTCTAGCGTGCCCGCAGCATCGTGTCAGCCCCAACGATCGCGCAATCACAAAATCAGGCGAAAGTTAACGATGCCGCGGCTGCCGCGTGGTCGCGCCTTGCCCTGACCTGCTAACCAAGGGACTTCACGATCTCCTCGGTCATCTTCTTGGCGTCGCCAAACAGCATCATGGTGTTGTCGCGGAAGAACAGTTCGTTTTCGACGCCGGCATAGCCCGAACCCATGCCCCGCTTGATGAACAGCACTGTCTTGGCCTTCTCGACGTCGAGAATGGGCATGCCGTAAATGGGGGATTGCGGGTCGGTCTTGGCCACCGGGTTGGTGACGTCATTGGCGCCGATCACATAGGCCACGTCCGCCATGGCAAACTGGCTGTTTATGTCCTCGAGCTCGAACACCTCATCATAGGGCACGTTGGCCTCGGCCAGCAGCACGTTCATGTGGCCCGGCATGCGACCTGCCACGGGATGGATGGCGTATGACACCTTTACGCCCTCCTTCTTGAGCTTGTCAGCGAGTTCACGCAGCGCATGCTGGGCCTGGGCGACCGCCATGCCATAGCCGGGAACGACAATGACCGACGAGGCGTTCTTCATGATGAAGGCGGCGTCCTCGGCCGAACCCTGCTTTATGGGGCGCGTTTCCTGCTTGCCGGCTGGACCAGCGGTCTCGCCACCGAAACCACCCAGGATGACCGAGAAGAAGCTGCGGTTCATGCCCTTGCACATGATGTAGCTCAGGATGGCGCCCGACGAACCGACCAGGGCGCCCGTGATGATGAGTGCCGAATTCTCGAGCGTGAAGCCAATGCCAGCGGCGGCCCATCCGGAATAGGAGTTCAGCATCGAGACGACGACGGGCATGTCGGCGCCGCCGATCGGGATGATGAGTGTGACACCCAGGATGATCGAGAGGACCGTGATCGCCCAGAAGGCCCAGGTTGCCTCGCCATGGCTCATGACCAGGATCACGAACAGCGCCACGATGGCGGCTGCGATCAGGATGTTCACAAGGTGGCGCGCAGGCAGGATGATGGGCGCGCCCGACATGTTGCCGTTCAGCTTGGCGAAGGCGATCACCGAACCCGAGAAGGTGATGGCGCCAATCGCTACACCCAGGGACATCTCGATCAGCGACTGGATGTGGACGTTGCCCGGTTCACCGATATTGAAGGCCTGCGGCGCGTAAAGAGCGGCGGCCGCCACGAAGACCGCGGCGAGGCCGACGAGGCTGTGGAAGGCCGCGACAAGCTGGGGCATCTGGGTCATCGCGATGCGCCGAGCAATGACGGCACCAATGCCACCGCCGATCGCGACACCTCCAAGAATGAGGCCCCAGGTCAGTGCGTCCGAAGGGCTTGCCACCGCCAGCGTGGTCAGGACGGCAATGACCATGCCCAGCATGCCGTTGCGGTTGCCCGCGCGGGAAGTTTCGGGGCTCGACAGGCCACGGAGTGCCAGGATGAAGAGTACGCCTGACACGAGATAGAGAAGAGCTGCCAGATTGGGGTTCATGGGTGTGACCGATCCTGGTTATTCGCGCGGCGCATCAAAGATTCCGGCGCGCAGCAGGCCCATGCCTGCGCCGGCCATCCAGATGGCGATGAGAGCGACAATCGTTGAAAATCCGAATTCCTGGCGGATGTGAAGGATGGAGGCGCAGGCGAACATCGCGAGGCCTTCCCACAGCAGAAGGGCTGCGATCAGGCGGGACTGGGCGGCTTCCTGAACCGCGAAATAGCGGGCAGCGACAAGCTCGCCGAGCCCGGCGACTACGAGGCCTGCTGCAATCATGTCCGCGAGGGAGATGGAAGATTCCACGCTGCGGGCCTATTTCTTCTCTTTCTTGCGATACATCGCGAGCATGCGCTGGGTAACGAGGAACCCGCCGAATATGTTCACGCTGGCGAGGATCAGAGCGATCACGCCGAAGGCTTTGGCGATCCAGCCGCTGTCGCCGGCCGCGATCAGATCGACCCCGACCGCAAGGAGCGCGCCCACGATGATCACCGAGGAGATCGCGTTCGTTACCGACATCAGCGGGGTGTGCAGGGCGGGCGTCACGCTCCAGACCACGTAGTAGCCCACGAAAATGGCCAGCACGAAAATCGACAGGCGGAAGATGAAGGGGTCGATGACTTCCATGGATGTGCTCCTCAGGCCTTCAATGCGGGGTGAATGACCTCTCCGTCGCGCGTCAGGCAGGTTCCCTTGATGATGTCGTCATTCCAGTCGATCTTCAGGCCCTTGGTGGCCTTGTCGATGAGGGGCGAGACGAAATTGAAAAGGTTGCGCGCGTAGAGGGACGATGCGTCAGCGGCGAGGCGACCGGCGAGGTTGACGGCACCCACGATCCTCACGCCGCCGACATCGATGGTTTCGCCTGCCTTGGTCAGCGGGCAATTGCCGCCCTGCTCGGCCGCGAGGTCGATCAGGATCGAGCCGGGCTTCATCGAGCGCAGCATCTCCTCGGTCACGAGGACCGGTGCGGGCCTGCCCGGGATCAGCGCCGTGGTGATCACGATATCCTGTTTGCGGATCGTCTCGGCGATGAGGGCAGCCTGCTTCTTGCGATAGGCCTCGCTCATCTCCTTGGCGTAACCGCCAGCCGTCTCGGCCTGCTTCGTCTCCTCGTCTTCCACCGCGACGAAGGTGGCGCCGAGGGACTGCACCTGCTCCTTCGTGGCGAGGCGCACGTCGGTTGCCGACACGATGGCACCCAGGCGCCTTGCCGTGGCAATGGCCTGGAGGCCCGCTACGCCAACGCCCATCACGAGCACACGGGCTGCGGCAATGGTGCCCGCGGCTGTCATCATCATCGGGAAGGCGCGGCCGAACAGGGCTGCGGCGTCAATCACGGCCTTGTAGCCTGCAAGATTTGACTGGGAGGACAGGACGTCCATCGTCTGGGCGCGCGTGATGCGGGGCATGAATTCCATGGCGAACGCGTTGACGCCCTGCGATGCGAACCTCGCGACCATTGACCGGTCGGCATATGGCGCGAGAACGGCTGCCAGCATGGCGCCCTTGGCCAGATGCCCCTCTTCGGCCTCGGTCGGGCGCTGCACTTTCAGGACGATGTCGGCGGCAAGAGCCTCGCGCGCGGAAACGATGGATGCGCCGGCGGCGGCATAGTCTGCATCGGAGATGTGGGCACTGGCACCCGCCGCGGCCTCGACCAGCACCTCGAGACCAAGTCCCTTGAATTTTTTGACGGTTTCTGGCGTCGCTGCGACGCGTGTTTCGTTCGGACGAGTTTCCTTCGGAATACCGAGTTTCATGCTTCCTGCCAGCGTTAGAGGGGGTAACGGGCGTGTCGGCGTGGGTCGTCCGGCCGATGCGAACTGCGGCCGGCGCCGATCAGGTAAACATGTAAGCGAGGAATACCAGAAGGGCCACAGTCAGAATGGTGCCCCACTTCGTCAGGCCCCAGAACAGGGAGAATGTCGATTCCTGCTCACGGATATCCATTGAGCCGCGCTTGTAGTCGGATTTCGGTCCTGATGCCATTGGAGAGCCCTTGCGTGTGTCCAGAACAGTCGATGTTTGCGGCGGAATATAGCAGTCAAGGGGGCTGGGGCAACCGCAGTTTGGTGCGCTTTTTGTCCTGCCCGGGACTGTTGGCTCGTTTCTAGACGCGACGCGTGGGCAGGGAGTGGTTCCAGTCGGCAAGCAGGGCCCTGAGGGCCGCCACGAAGGCCAAGGGCTGGTCCAGCATCACATGGTGGCGGGCCTGCGGTATCTCGATTACCGGCGCGGCATGTCCCAGAAGGCTGTACATGTAGGCGCCCACCTCGGGCGGCATGAGGATCGAGTTCTCGCCGCGCATAATGGCGATGCGACACCGGGTGGAGCGCAGGCACTCGGCAGTATCGCCAATCGAAAAGCGCTGCGTCCAAAGCGAGGGATCGAATTTCCAGGTCAGGCCACCTTCGACCGCCCGGAGCGACTTCCTGGCGATGAAGTCGACGATGTAATCGTTCTCGCAGGGTTGCTCGGGCGCCAGGCGAAAGCGCGAGAGCGCTTCATTCAATGTTGGGTAGATCCGGTGCGGGCGCGCCTCGCGGTCCGGTGGCCCACCGGGACGATCCGGCGGATTGACAGGCGAGTCGACGATCACGGTGCCCGCAAGCCGATCGCCATGGCGCGCGCCTGCGAGGATCGTCGCAAAGCCTCCAAACGAGTGGGCCACAAACACTGGTGGCTCGGGATTGTCGAACATGCCGGCATCTGCGGCGACAGCCATCTCTTCCTCGACGAAGAGGTCCATCGCATAGCGGCTGCGGTGGCTGGAGTCGCCCATTCCCGACAAGTCGAGTGCGGCGACGTTGTACTCGCGTGCGAGGAAGGGAGCGATGAAGCTCCACCAGTAGGCATGCGCGCCATTGCCGTGGATGAGAAGAAGACCCGGCTTGGTGCGGTCGCCCCAGCGCACGTAATGAATCCGTGCATCCGCGACCCTGATCTCGCGACTTTCGCATGGCGTTGCGATTGCCCGCTCGAACCAGTCAGGTCCGACAACGCGCTCGCCGTTGAAGCGGGCCAGAGGCCCAAGCCTTGAGAGATTATCCGACATGTCAGGCCTTCCGCCGTGGCGGGCGCGTGCCCAGGGCCTTGAAGATGCCGGTCGCCGACATGATCGTGCGCTCGGCGCTCCAGATGCGGCCGGTGACGGTGAAGATGTCATTATCGCGACCGGTGATGGCCCCGGTGCCCTCGACCCAGTCGCCAACATGGGCGGCTTCAACAAAATCGGTCACCATGCGCACCGTCACCCAATAGCGGTTTTCCTGCAAGGAGATCGCATGGCCCAGCGCCATGTCGGCAAAGGCCATGAGCATGCCGCCGTGACAGTTCTTCATGCCGTTGGTATGCGCATCTGTCACCAAGAAGGCGCGGGTGTAGGTGCGGTCCGCGTTCACGCGTTCATACAGGGGGCCGATCTGGCGGCCGAAGCCCTGGAACCAGTTCATGCGGACGTAGCCCGCCGGGATTTCGGGGACATTTTCTTCGAGAAGATCATCCGTCATGATGTGTCAGCCAGTCGCCTTGTGGCGCCATTCAATCCATGCGCCGTGCGGATTGCAATCAGCCAGTACGACACTGATTGCTGCGCCGTTGTCGTAGCGCGTGACGCGAACGGGGTGCTCGGCCTGTTCCCATTCGACGCTGACCCGGTAGAGCGGCCGGCGCACCGAGTGCGCGAGAAGGGTGTCGTCGAACCGGCGCTGCATGTCGGTCGAGAACTGGTATGTGACAAAGGAGTGGTAGACGACGGGCGTGCCGATCGCCGGCAGCGCCTCGAGCGTCGGCGTGATCAGTTCCAGCGCGTCGCCGAAGCGGATCGGTGGCGGATGCTGCAGAGCCGTTGCGATGGCGCCGTCAAGACGGGCGATGCGCGGTTGCAGTTCAGGGAAGATCAGCGCCTTGAGCCAGAGGCGGTCGGCTGGGTCCGACAGGCGCACGGGGTTCAGTTCGAGCCCGATGCGGCTGAGAACCTGCGGCATTACCGGGTCGACGCGGGGCACAAGCGGGCCCCTTGCTTCTGCCGTCAAGTTGAGGCGCGCGTCCGGCGTGGGGCATGCCGCCACTTGCCTGCCCTCGTGCACATAGGAATAGGCGTAGAGATCCCAGTTCAGGTTGAAGCCGGCGCTGGGCCCGATCTCGACCATGTGAAGACCGGTGCTCGCCTCGCGCGCGACATGCTGGAAGCCCGGCAGCAGGGCCGTGCAGCGGGCGACCTCGTTGGTGTTGGTCACGCGTGACGCGACGAGATGCGTGACGTCCTCCTCGTATTGCAGGCAAAAGTCGCGAAAGGTCTCGTAGATGTCGGGGCCGGGTACGGCGCCGGGCGTGAGGCTTGGATACTGCTTCTTCAGGGGATG
>JBILGJ010000304.1:0-3844 GCA_044351125.1 Micropepsaceae bacterium | reverse complement strand
ATGCTGCGCATCACGCGCCACCCCTTTCTCTGGGGTGTCGCGATCTGGGCCGGGTTCCATCTTGCCGCCAATGGCGACCTGGCATCGGCCTATTTCTTTGGCTCGTTCTTCGTGCTGGCTGTGCTCGGGACCTTCGCCATCGACGGCAAGCGGCGCAGGCGTGACCCGGAGCAATGGAACGGCTTTGCCAGCCAGACCTCGAACATCCCCTTTGCCGCCATCCTCCGTGGCCGCAACCGGCTTGTGCTGTCCGAGCTTCTGGGCTGGAGACAGGCCCTGGCCATTCTCCTGTTCTTCGCTGTGATGTTTACCCACCACCTCGTCTTTGGCGTCTCGCCCTTTCCGGGCAGCTGGGTTCCCTTCTAGGCGCTGGCATTAACGCCTTGGTGTCGCCTCACCGCTAGTCTCGCCCCCGAAACCGGGAGGTACAGCATGCCGGCACCCACGGCCGTCGATTACGCGCATCTGCGCACACAAGCCGCAGACGATCCCGACGTGATGCGCGAGGTCATCCAGCTTTTCCTCATTCAGACCGAACAGATCCTCGACGCGCTCGAAATCGCCACCGACGCAAAGTCCTGGAAGGAACTGACCCACACGCTCAAGGGCTCGGCCCGCGGTGTCGGTGCCTTTGCTGTGGCCGAAGCGGCCGCCCGCGCAGAGGCGGCACCGCTCGACACGGGCAATCTTGCCGCCCTGCACGACGCCTTCCTCGCCGTGAGGCGCTACGTGAGGGAAAACCCCCTGTGATCGCGGTCACGGGACATGAAATCGGTCAGGCAAGAAAGACCGGACGCGGCTAGACTGACCGCGTTGCTGCAGGCAAGGACAGGTTATGGGATTCAAGGTCAAATTCTGGGGCACGCGGGGAACGGTGGCCTGCCCGGGACCCAACCATCTTACCTATGGCGGCAACACGAGCTGCGTCGAAGTTGCGATGGGCGGCCGTCGTGTGATCTTTGATATGGGCACGGGCGTGCGCAACCTCGGCAAGTGGTTCATGCGCAAGCAGTTGCACGAGGCGACCATTCTCATGTCTCACACGCACTGGGACCATATTCATGGCTTTCCCTTCTTCCAGCCGGCCTTCACCCCCGGCAATCACTTCCGCATCATGGCGGGCCATCTCGACACGGGCCTCAGCATCCAGAACGTACTGGCCGGCCAGATGACGCATCCCTTCTTCCCCGTGCCCATCGACATCATGCAGGCCCAGATCGAATTCGTCGATTTCCGCGCCGGCGAGACCTTCAGCATCGCCCCGGACATCAACGTCCGCACGGCCCGCCTGAACCATCCGGACGGCGCCACCGGCTATCGCATCGACTACAAGGGCAAGTCGCTCTGCTATGTCACCGATACCGAGCACACGCCTGGCCAGCCCGACCAGAACATCCTGGCCCTCATCGAAGGGGCAGACCTCGTCATCTATGATTGCACCTATACCGATGCCGAATTCCCCGCCCGTCGCGGCTGGGGCCACTCGACCTGGCAGGAGGGCGTGCGTCTCGTGCAGGCCGCAGGCGCAAGGCGACTTGCGATCTTCCATCACGATCCCGACCACGAGGATCACTTCATGGAGGAACTCGAGGCCGAAGCGCTGGCCGCCTGGCCCGGCTGCTTCGTCGCGCGCGACAACATGCGTATCAACCTGATCTGATCAGGCCCGCGGGGCAGGGCGGCTGAGGATCCCCTTGGGCGACGCCATCATGTGCGTGAGCGTCTGGTCCTCGTGCCTGAGGCGCCATGAGATCAGCGCCTGCGCGTGCTCAAGCAGCACCTGCCGGTAATCCGGATGCGAGGCAAGGTTCATGAACTCGCCCGGATCCGCGACAAGGTCGAACAAGAGCGGCGCCAGCCCGGCAAAGTGGACATACTTGAAGCGCTCACCGCGGATGACCGCCAGATTGCACTGGTGCAGCGTCAGGCCAAGCGCCTGCTCGGGACCATCGAAGCTCGGGTCGCGGAAGTCGAACGTCCAGTGTGCGTGCGTCCGCCAGCGCGGCGGCCCGGCTGACCGCAGGAAGGGCTGAAGCGCAGCCCCGTCGCATTGCGGTGGCACTGCAAGATCGAGATGGGTCAGGAGTGTCGGCATGATGTCGACATGCTCGCTGAACGCATTCACCACGCGGCCGCGCTGTGCATCGGCCTCTGCCGACGGGTCGCGGATGATCAGGGGTACATGGAACGACTGGTCGAAATAGCCAGCTTTGCCCAGCATCCAGTGGTCGCCCAGCTGTTCGCCATGGTCGCTTGTGAACACAATGAGCGTCTTGTCCCAAAGCCCTTCCTGCCGCAGATGGTCGAACAGCCGCCCGAGCGCTGCGTCCACCTCGCTGATGAGCCCGTAATAGACCGCCCGCATGCGCTGCAGCTGGCGTATGTCATCAGGCGCCGCATGGAGCGGGTGTGACAGATGATGTGCAAGCCAGGGATGCTGCTGTCCTTCGGCTTGGCGGTTTTCGGCACGCAAGGGAGGCGGAACGCTCCTGGGGTCATAGAGCCGGTTCCACGGCTCCGAGGCGATCCATGGCGGATGCGGCCGCAGCAGCGACAGATGAAGCGTGAAGGGCTGTTCGCGGCGCGCGCTGATGAAGTCGATGGCCTGGTCGACATGCCATGTTGTGTCGTTGTCCTCGGCCCGGATCGACCACGGCCGGGGCGCCTCGGCACCGTCCTCATAGTCAGGACCACTCTCGCGCATCCATATGACGTAACGTTCTGGATCGGGCAGCGAGTAGCCCCGTGCGCGAAGATACTCGGCCCAGGGACCGGGATGGTCCATCCCCACATGCGCAATCGGGTTCAGCCCTGGCAACACGTTTTCATAGGTCGTCAGCCGTGGATCGTCGGCCGGCAGATCACGCGGATCGGGCGTCTGGTCCGTGTAGCCAATCAGGCAAGGGTCATGCCCCGCCGCACGCGCCTCGAGCGCCCAGTTCGTGTGCCGCCGGTCCAGCGGTGTTCCATTCATCGCCACGCGGTGATTGTGCTGGTAGAGCCCCGTGTGCAGCGTCGCACGCGCGGGCGAGCAAGGCGCCGTGTTGCAGATGTGGCGCGCAAACAGCACGCCCTCGCCAGCCAGCCGGTCAAGATGAGGTGTGCGCACGACGGGATGCCCGAGTGCGGAAAGGCAGTCACCGCGCCACTGGTCAGCGGTGATGAACAGGACATTGCGATGCATCGAACGGTCTCTCAGGCGCCGGCCGCTTTCGCATGCGTCTCGCCGCGCGCGTCGAATACGACGAACTCATGCGCGATGCAGCCTTCCATCAGTTGGCGCCAGACCGGTTCGGCAATCGTGTAGGGGAAACCTTCCTGCTGGCAGGTGGCCCGCACCTTGGCGAGCACGTCGCGGATGCGATCCTCGTCGCGTACGGCACTGCGCAAGGGCTTGATGTGCCCGGCGCGCTCGATATAGGTCAGCCGTTCGGCCAGCAGCCGGACCAGAGCGCGATCGATCCTATCGATTTCACGGCGAACGTCAGACATGCTGGCGCAATCCTTGGCCAGCACCGCCTCGCGGTCAGCCTCGTGCGTTTTCATCGCAGTCATTCCTCTTGTCTTTCGCCGACCAATTTCGGATATGGCGGGTCGGCACCCGGGCGGCAACGCGTCATGCGGACGCGCAAGGCACGCGCGCGGATACTTGCCAGGCAAGCCTCTGGTGCTTTCCTGAATTCACATGTAGAACATACACAATATATTGAATTACAAACAGAGGCGTGAAATGTCGATTGCGGTTGCCCCACCCGGAGCCGAGCACACGACGGACGTGGTCATCATTGGCGCAGGCCCCACTGGCCTTTTTGCTGTCTTCGAGCTGGGCCTGCTCGACCTCAAG
>JBILGJ010000046.1:0-12366 GCA_044351125.1 Micropepsaceae bacterium | reverse complement strand
CAAGGCGGATATCCTCGGCCGATTCATCGCGCACGTCGTCGAGCAGCGGCAGCTTCTTCTCCGAAATCAGGTCTGCGATCTTCTCGATCAGCTTCGACTTCTGAACCTGGAACGGGATTTCCGTGACCACGATCTGCCAGGTGCCGCGCGCGCCTTCCTCCTTCGTCCAGCGCGCACGCACGCGGAACCCGCCCTTGCCCGTCCGGTACGCGTCGGCAATTGACTCAGCCGGCTCCACAACGATGCCCCCGGTCGGGAAGTCCGGCCCCTTGATGTACTGCAGCAGCGTGTCGTCGCGCGCATTGGGCGTGTTCACGAGATGGATCAGCGCCTGCGCAATCTCGTCGAGGTTATGCGGCGGAATATTCGTTGCCATGCCCACCGCGATGCCGGCGGCGCCATTGGCAAGCAGGTTCGGGAACCCACCCGGTATGATGACCGGCTCCTGATCCTCGCCATTATAGGTCGGCCGGAAGTCGGTGCCGTCGTCATTCAGGCCCTCGAGCAGGATCTGCGCGATCTCGGTCAGGCGGCTTTCCGTGTAGCGCATGGCCGCAGCATTGTCGCCATCGACATTGCCGAAATTGCCTTGCCCATCGATCAGCGGATAGCGCAGCGAGAACCCCTGCGCCATGCGCACCAGCGCGTCATAGATCGACTGGTCGCCGTGCGGATGGAACTGACCCATGACGTCACCCACGACGCGCGCGCATTTCTTGAAGCTGGACTTCGGGTCCAGACCCAGCCGCTGCATCGCAAACAGAAGCCGCCTGTGCACCGGCTTCAACCCGTCGCGCACATCCGGCAGCGCTCGCTGCATGATCGTCGACAGCGCATAGGCAAGGTAGCGCTCGCCCAGCGCATCCTTCAGGTCGACCTCACGCACGACATCATCGAGGGCCATCTTGATTCCTGCCTGTCCTTCAAAAACCGGAAGGCGCCTGACTAACGACAGCCGCGACCGCCCGCAAGTGACCCAAACGGCTTATGTTCAAGGGCTTTTCCTGGGGAAAACCGGAAGCATCGCGGAAAGCCGCGCCCCACTCAGGGCTTCTCCACACGCTGCGCAAACCGCAGCCGGGCCTCCGGCAACCCCTTGCCATGGGCCTCGGCCAGTACCCGCTCGAGAAAATGCGATGTCAGCCCCAGCCCCAACCCCAGCGCCGCGCCATCGATCACCGCAGCCGGATCGAACAGGAAACCCGGCAGCCGCAGCAGGCGGTTGGCGAAGGGCCCGGCTCCCGTGGCGGTAACCGCGCGACCCGAGCGGGGGGAAACATAGGCCAGGTTCTCCCGCTCGCCGGTAACGGCACAGCTGTCGAGGTCCAGCCCGAAGCCCAGGTCCTCGAGCAGCACCAGCTCGAAACGAACATAAGAGGCAACCCAGGCAATCGAGGGCTCGAGCACCATGTGCTGCAACAATCCGTCGAGGGCCAGGAACACCCGCTCGTGCACCTCGCGCTCGGGCAGCGTGGCGCACGCCATCGCGCACGCAGCCCCCAACCCGTCGAGCTTGAGCCGGTCTTCGAAGAAGTGCGCCGCCCGGGTCGCTGCAATCTCGGCCGAGAACGAACCAAGCTGGTTATCCATCCGCGCACGCCACTGCACCGACAGCAGGTTGCCCGGCTCGAGCGCCCCGCGCATTCCACGAGACCCCGCCCCCCGCATCAGCCCCAGATGGCGCCCATGCGTCCGTGTCAACGCCTCGAGAATGGCCCCGTGCTCGCCGAAAGGGCGAACCGCAAGAACAATGGCATCGTCACTCCAGTCCAACGTCAATCCTCTGCGATGGCACCAACGCCATGCCTACACCTCCGGCAGGTCCAGCCCGATCTCGCGGTAATGCATCGGATCGTCGGCCCAGTTCTCGCGTACCTTGACGAACAGGAACAGGTGGACCTTGTGGCCGAACTGCGCCTCCATTTCCTTGCGCGCGGTCTGGCCGAGAAGCTTTATGGTCGCCCCACCCTTGCCCAGCACGATCGCACGCTGGCTCTCGCGCTCGACATAGATCGTCTGCTCGAGGCGCGCAGACCCGTCCTCCATCTGTTTCCACTGTTCGGTGATCACCGTGGTCGCGTAGGGCAACTCCTGATGCAGGCGGTCATAGATCCGCTCGCGCGTGATCTCGGCCGCAAGCAGGCGCATGGGCATGTCGGCGGCCTGGTCGGCAGGATAGGCCCACGGCCCCTCGGGCACGCGTGACGCAAGATAGGCAAGCAGGTCCGCCGTGCCATCGCCCTTGGCCGCCGAGACGAGGAACACTTCGTCGAAAGCCGCTCGCGCACGCAACTGCTCGATCAGCGGCAGCAGCCGGTCGCGCGCGACCGCGTCGACCTTGTTCAGCACCAGGATCGCGTGCTGACCGGCTTCGTTGAGCCTCTTGATGATGCTGTCAGTGTCCTGCGCCGAAAGCCCGCTCGGCGATTCAATCAGTTCCGGCGCATCGACCAGCAGGCAGACGAGGTCCGCGTCCTCCGCGCCTGCCCACGCGGCCTGCACCATCGCGCGGTCGAGACGCCGGCGCGGCTTGAAGATGCCGGGCGTATCGACAAGCACGACTTGGGCATCACCGTGCATCGCAACGCCGCGCACGCGCATGCGCGTCGTCTGCACCTTGCGGCTGACGATGGATACCTTCGTTCCAACCAGTGCATTGACCAGTGTCGATTTGCCGGCGTTGGGTGCGCCAATAACAGCGACAAAGCCGCACCGTGTCTGTGTTTCAGTCATGGCGCCACCACCTTCAGAAGCTTGCGGGCTGCATCCTGCTCGGCCGCGCGCAGGCTCGACCCCTCGCCGGGCGCAGGCGGATGAGAGCCAACCTGCACCTCGACCGTGAAGCGCGGCGCATGGTCGGGCCCCTCACGCTTTACCACCCGATAGACAGGCGTTCCAAGCTTGTGCGACTGCGCCCACTCCTGCAGCGCATTCTTCGGATCGCGCAGGTCACCAAGCACGCCCTCAAGCAGCGGGATCCAGTAGGTCGTAACGAAAAGCCGGGCAGCATCAATGCCACCATCGAGATAGAGGGCGGCAATCAGCGCCTCGCAGGCATCGCCCAGAATGGCAGGCTTCTGGCGCCCGCCGCCACGCGCCTCGCTGGGCGACATGATCAGGACGCGGTCAATCCCGCACGCAAGCGCAACGCGGGCGCAGGTTTCCATCCGAACCAGTGCATTCAGCTTCAGGGCCAGCGCCCCTTCCGTCTCGCGGGGAAAGCGCCGCACCAACATCTCGGCAATCAGGAACCCGAGCACGCGATCGCCAAGGAACTCAAGACGTTCATTGTCTTCCTGCCCCGCACTTGCATGCGTGAGGGCGCGCTTCAGGAGGCCAGCATCGCTGAACTTGTGTCCGAAGTCGGGAAGAACATCCGCGCCGGATCCGTCCCCGGCACGCGGTTCCTCAGTGGATGCCCTGAAAGAAGCGTCCGTACCGGATTGCAGCCGGCCATTTCCAGAATTCCCAGTTTTTTGCGCTGCCATCGGTCGAGAACAAGATGAGGTCGGCACGGCCAACCAGGTTTTCCTCTGGGACAAAGCCAACGCCGCTATTGGGTATGCGGCTGTCATTGGACTGATCCCTGTTGTCGCCCATCATAAAGTAGTGGCCCGGGGGCACAACGAATTCCTGCGTATCGTCCCAGCCGGGATAGTCAGGTTCTCGGCTGAGAACATAGTGACTGACCCCGTTTGGCAGTGTTTCACGATAGCGCTCGAAGCGCTCCTCGCCGCCAAAGGGCATCACCCGCACATAGTCCTCGACCTTTTCCATGCGCACCGGAATGCCATTGATGTGCAGCACGCCACCGATCATCTGGATCCGGTCCCCCGGAAGGCCCACGACACGCTTGATATAGTCCTCGGTGGGACGGGCCGGCAGCTTGAAGACAACGACATCACCGCGCTCGGGCTGCCCGCTCCATACGCGGCCCGCGAACAGGCGCGGCGACCAGGGCAGGCTGTGGTGCGAATAGCCATAGCTGAACTTGGTCACGAAGAAATAGTCGCCAACCAGCAGCGTGTTCTCCATCGACCCGGACGGGATGTTGAACGGCTGGAAAATGAAAGTCCGGATGACGACGGCAAGAAGCAGGGCGTAGAAGACAACGCGAAACACGCCTGCCGGCCAGACAATTCTGAACCTTTCGAATGACATCCAGCCCACGATGCAGCAATCAGTAGATCAGGTTCAGGAGCCGGCTATACCGGATCGCGAACGGCCACTTCCACAACTCCCACATCGCCGCAGAACCGTCATGGGAGAAGAAGATGATCTGCGCGCGCCCCACAAGGTTGGCTGCAGGGACGAACCCGACATCGCCGCGGCTATCATTCGAATTGTCGCGATTGTCACCCATCATGAAATAGTGGCCCGCCGGAACGACGAACTCCTCGGTGTCATCGAAGCGGCTCTCGTCCTCGCGATCAAGCACCACATGCTGCGCACCATTCGGCAGCGTCTCGAGGAAGCGCTTCACGGGCACTTCGGTATCATCCTCGCGGACTTCCAGCCGATCCTCGATGCGCTCAAGCTTCACGGGCTGTCCATTGATGTGGAGCACGCCGCCGATCATCTGGATGCGGTCGCCAGGCAGGCCAATCACGCGCTTGATGTAATCCTGCGAGGGATCGCTCGGCAGCCGGAACACGACAACATCGCCGCGCCCCGCTTCACCGCCCAGGATGCGCTCCTCCGACGCCTGCGCCGGCGCAATCAGCGGAATGGAATAGATCGAGTATCCGTAAGAGAACTTGGTCACGAACAGGTAATCGCCAACCTCCAGCGAACCCTCCATCGAACTCGACGGAATACGGAAGGGCTGGAACAGCAGGATCTGCACGAAGGCAACGATGCCCACGATCGTACCGATCGACTTTGCAGTCTCGATGACGCTCTCGTTCTTCCACCAAGGCTTGCTGTTTGCGTCAGACATTGCGTTCCTGTCCCGCGTTTACCCAGACGTATTCTGCATAGTAGATGGAGTTTACGGGAAAAAGTGTCAATGCGACGGTGTCAATAAAGCCGTTAACGGCATGGGGGAATCCCGCGCACCAATACGCCGTCAGGGCGAACTCTCCGGTATCGCCGAAATGATCACGATGGCCTGCGCCAGCGGATAATCATCGGTGATCGACAGGTCGATCTGTGCCTTCATGCCCTGTGGAAGCATGGATTTGAGCCGTTCGGCGGCCCCGCCTGTCAACTCCATGGTCGGCTTGCCGGACTTGAGGTTCACCACGCCGAGATCCCGCCAGTACACGCTTTTCCGGAAGCCCGTTCCCAGCGCCTTGGAACAGGCCTCCTTGGCCGCAAACCTCTTGGCATAGGAGGCAGCCCTGTTCAGCCGCCCCTCGGACTTGCGCTGCTCGGTGGCCGTAAAAAGCCGTTGCACGAAACGATCTCCGAACCGTTCCAGTGTCGCCTCTATGCGCCTGATGTCGATGAGATCGCTGCCGATACCGATAATCATCCGCAACCCTGCCTTTCAGGCGAACCCGACACCGGCCCCGCCACGGGCCTCGTCCATCAGCTGTCGCATGCGCCGTATCGACGCGTCGAGCCCCGTGAAGATCGCCTCGCCGACAAGAAAATGGCCGATGTTAAGTTCAACGACCTCGGGAATGGCGGCAACCGGGCCCACAGTCTCATAGTTCAGGCCATGCCCCGCATGCACCTCCAGCCCGAGGCGAGCAGCCTCGGCCGCCCCCTCGCGCAGGCGATCGAGGATCCGGTCTCGTGCCGGAAAATCTCCGTCCGCATGCGCATCGCAATAGGCTCCCGTGTGCAGCTCGACCACATGGGCTCCCAGCGCGTGGGAGACCGCGAGCTGAACCGGGTTGGCCTCGACAAACAGCGACACGCGGATCTTCGCAGCCGCCAGCTGCCGCACGAACGGGGCAAGGTGATTATGCTGAGCCGCGACATCAAGCCCGCCCTCGGTCGTGCGCTCCTCGCGCCGCTCGGGAACCAGGCACACCGCATGCGGTCTGTGCCTCAGCGCGATCGTCAGCATCTCCTCGGTCGCCGCCATCTCGAGGTTGAGAGGCCGGCCCATGCCGTGGGCAAGGCGCTCGATATCCGCATCGCTGATATGCCGCCGGTCCTCGCGCAGATGCGCGGTGATGCCGTCGGCCCCCGCCTCCACCGCCATGAGCGCGGCACGCAACGGATCGGGATGCCGCCCGCCGCGCGCATTGCGGATGGTCGCAACGTGGTCGATGTTCACGCCGAGCCGAAGATGAGGAAGCATCAAGCCAGACCCCGACTGCCCGGCTTGACGGCCGGAATGCCCTTGAGATGCCGCGGAAGCTTGTCGGATTCCCAGGACGGCACCTTAAGCCGTGCCAGCGGCACGAACGGAACGTCGAACTTGGCGTCCCCGCCTGACCGGTCGATCAGGCACGCCAGCGCCACGACATTGGCGCCCGTCTTGCGCACCGCCTCGATACACTCGCGCGACGACAGTCCCGTCGACACGACATCCTCCACGATGATGACGTTCATGGTGTTGTCGAGGTGAAAATTCCGCCGGAGCTGGAATACACCGTCCTGCCGCTCGACGAACATCGCCGGCAGCTTGAGCTGGCGCGCAGTCTCATAGCCGGGAATGATCCCGCCAACGGCAGGCGAAACGATCGCATCGATCCGCTTGCGCACCTTTGTACGGATCTTTTCGGCAAGCGCCTTGCAGAGCTTCGCCGTTCGCTGCGGATACTGGAACACCAGGGCCTTCTGCAGGAACGTGTCCGAGTGCCGTCCCGAGGACAGGATGAAATGCCCCTTCAGCAGGGCGCCGGCCTTTTCAAATTCGGCAAGCACGTCATCAGGCGTCATCGTCATTGTCTTCCTGTTCTCCATGGGGCCGATCCACGGCGTGCACCGCGGGCGAGGCCCTGAGTGCGGCCGTGATGCTGGCAAGGTGGCGCGTGTCGTTGACTTCGATATCGACCATCATGTCAAAAACCAGCGGCGTGCGGTTGGCGATCTTCAGGTTCGTGATGTTTCCGCCCTGGCGCGCGATGATCTCGCAGGCCTTAGCAAGCGTTCCGGACACGTTGTTGATCGAGATCCGCAGGCGCCCAACCTGCACCTCGTTTGTGGCATCTGGTGCCCAGCGCACATCGACCCAGCGGTCGGGCTGCTCCTGAACCTCAGCCAGGCGCTCGCAGTCGGCCGTGTGCACCATCACGCCGGACCCGGGCGTGATCACGCCAATGATCCGGTCTCCCGCCAGCGGCTGGCAGCAGCGCGCCAGGTGAAACGCCAATCCGGGCGTCATGCTGAGAATGGGGATCGACCCCGGCTTCGATTTGCGGCTGACCAGCCGCTCGAACCCGCGCATCGTCGTGTCGGGCACATAGGTCGGCACCGCCGCGGTCAGAACGTCAACAGGCGAGATCTCGCCATTCGCCAGCGCCTGGAAGACATCCTCGGTCTTGGGCAGGCCCAGCTTCTTCAGCGCCGCAGCAATCGCCTTGTCCGAGTATTCATGACCGGCATCGCTGAATGCCTTCTCGATGATCGCGCGCCCCATGCGCTGCTGCTCTAGCTTCTCGGCATTGCGCAGGTACTTGCGGATCGAGGCCTGTGCGCGGCCCGTAACGACCATCTTTTCCCACACAGCCGAAGGCCCCTGCTTGGGCGAACGAATGATCTCGACCATGTCGCCGTTCCTGAGCCGCGTCCCGAGCGGCATGTGCCGGCCATTGATCTTGGCGCCAACGCACGTATCCCCCACCTCGGTGTGGACGGCATAGGCAAAATCGATGGGTGAGGCATCGCGCGGCAGCGATATGAGCTTGCCCTTGGGCGTGAAGCAGAAGACCTGGTCCTGGAACAGCGCCAGCCGCGTGTGCTCGAGGAACTCCTCCGGCGTGTCGCCATCCTGGAGCGACCGGATCAGCGAGCGCAGCGACTCATAGGCATCGACGCTGGCCGCCGGCCCGCGCCCGCTCAGCTTGTCCTTGTAGCTCCAGTGCGCGGCAATACCGCTCTCGGCCACGGCATGCATCTCGCGCGACCGGATCTGCAGCTCGATGCGCTGGCTCTCCGGTCCATAGATCTCGGTATGAAGAGACCGGTAATTGTTCGACTTCGGCAGCGAAATGTAATCCTTGAACCGCCCCGGCACGTGCCGCCACGACTGGTGCAGGATCCCCAGTGCCCGATAGCACTCCTCGATGCTGCTCACCACCACGCGCAATGCAAAGATGTCAGACAACTGGTCAAACGTGACGCGCTTTTCTTCCATCTTGCGCCAGATGGAATAGGGCTTCTTCTCGCGCCCGGATACGCTCGCCGTAATCTGGTGCTCGTTGAGCTTGCGCAGAAGCGCCCCCTCAATGCGCGTCATGACCGCGCCCTTCTGGGCCTTCAGGTCAGAGAGCCGCCGCACGATCGAATCCCGCATGTCAGGATTGATTTCAGAGAAGGCGCGGTCCTCGAATTCCTCACGGAAGTTCTGCATGCCCATCCGCCCGGCCAGGGGCGCATAGATTTCCATGGTCTCGGTTGCGATGCGCTTGCGCCGCTCCAGCGACCTGACGCCAGACAGGGTGCGCATGTTGTGCAAGCGGTCCGCCAGCTTGACCAGCAACACACGCACGTCATGGCTCATGGCCAGCATGAACTTGCGGAAATTCTCGGCCTGCTTTGTTTCTTCCGATTGCAGTTCGAGCTTTGACAGCTTCGTCACGCCATCGACGAGATCGGCAATCTCCCGGCCAAAGAGCTTCTCGATCTCGGCATGGGTCGCAGCCGTATCCTCGATCGTGTCGTGCAGGAGCGCCGTCACGATCGTGGCGTCGTCGAGTTTCAGGTCGGTGAGGATGCCGGCAACCTCGAGCGGATGCGAGAAATAGGGATCGCCAGAGTCACGCTTCTGGTTGCCGTGGGCCTTGATCCCGAAGACATAGGCGCGATTGAGAAGGTCCTCGTCGGCGTCAGGATCGTACGCCTTGACGCGCTCAACAAGTTCGAACTGCCGCATCATGACAGCCGGCCTCCAGGCTTGACGAGGCTGCCGGGCAACTCGCGCCGCCGCGTGTCAGGACAGGCGCACGCGACGTCCGGCATGGGCGTCCTGTCAGACGTCGCCGTCGTCAACCTCTTCAACGACCTCTTGCCGCTTCACATCAGAGTCGGCACGCATCGCGCGCGCATAGTCCGCTTCCGAGATCTGGATGTTCTCGGGCGCGTCCTCGGTCTCGACCGACGGCTTGTCAGCCTCTGGCTCGTCGGTTTCGATGTGACGCTGCAGGCTGGTCAGGAATTCTTCCTTGAGCCCCTCCGGCTTGATGCGGGTCGACGCGATCTCGCGCAGGGCAACGACAGGGTTCTTGTCATTGTCCCGATCGACAAGCAGGCCCGAGCCCGACGTGATCGAACGCGCACGATGGGCGGCGAGCAGGACGAGTTCAAACCGGTTCGGGATCTTGTCCACGCAGTCTTCGACGGTGACGCGAGCCATGAGGCGCCTTGTTCCTTGTCTTCGAGGGATTGCGCAACACTATCGTGCTGCGGCTGCGAAAACAAGGATTTTCAGCCGTTTTTCTGGTCAAGAGCCAGGCGTGAAAGCCCCTCGTCCCCAGCATTTTCAAGCAATTCCGAAATCGGGATGCCCGTGTCAGGATGTCGCCACGTCGCATCGAGGTCCATGAGCGGCCTCAGCACGAACCCTCTTTCGTGCAACCGCGGATGCGGCAACGACAGAATATCGGTGTCGAGGATTAACCCTCCATAGTCGATCAGGTCGAGGTCGAGGCTGCGCGGTTCCCAGCGCGTCTTGCGCACCCGTCCGAACTGCCGCTCGATCGCAAGCAGCGTCTGCAGCACGTCCATCGGCCCTTGCCGTGTCCGGACCGAAACCACCGCATTCACGAAGGCCGGATCCGCAGGGTTGGGCCAGGCGGTCGACCGGTAGAAGGGGGAGACGCCGGTAACCTCCAGGCCGTGGCCCGGCATGTCGGCGACCGCGGCCCGCAGGGTAACAACCGGCTCCCCCACCCGCGACGGCATGTTGGCACCAAGGCTTATGTAGATCATCAGGACACGTTCACCATTGGGAACCCATTCCTTGGGTTTGAATTGGGACGTCACCATGCAATACTGTAGGAGAATAGGGGCTTTTCAGAGGGGCTGCACGTGTATCGAGGAAAAATCTGTGTCGCACTCGCGACAGCAGCGATGTTGCTTGCCGGCTGCACCACAGCGGCGCCGACAGAGCCGGCAAAGCCTGCAGCACCGAGCCTGGACCCCAAGGTCACATCGAACCCGTTCCCCTCGACCTACAAGGCCTTCGCCAGCGAACCGACCGCATTTGTTGGCGCCACGGCCTTCACGGGCGCAGGCTCAAGGATCGAGAATGCGACCATCCTGGTGAAGGATGGCAAGATCGAATCCATCGCCTCCGGCGCAGCAGCGCCCGCCGGCTACAAGGTCGTCGATGCCAAGGGCAAATTCATCACGCCCGGCATCATCGACGCGCACTCGCACCTCGGCGTCTATCCGCAGCCCGGCGTGCGCGCCCACAGCGATGGGAACGAAGCCATCAGCCCGAACACGGCGCAGGTCTGGGCCGAGCACTCGGTCTGGCCGCAGGACGAAGGCTTCAACGCCGTGCGTCGCGGCGGCGTGACGGCCATGCTGGTGCTTCCGGGCTCGGCGAACCTTTTCGGCGGCCGCACGGTGACACTGAAGAACGTTCCATCGGTCACCATGCAGGGCATGAAGTTCCCCGACGCGCCCTACGGCCTGAAAATGGCCTGCGGCGAAAACCCCAAGCGGGTCTACGGCTCGAAGGGCAGCCCGCCATCGACCCGCATGGGCAACGTTGCCGGCTATCGCGCCGCGTGGATCGAAGCGGCACAGTACGCCCGCAAGTGGGACGCCTGGCGTGCCAGCGGCGGCAAGGGCGAAATGCCCGGCCGGGACCTCAAGCTTGACACGCTGGCCGGCGTGCTCAAGGGCGAGATCCTCGTCCAGAACCATTGCTACCGCGCCGACGAAATGGCGATCATGATCGACATCGCACGCGAGTTTGGCTTCAAGATCCGTGCGTTCCACCACGCATCCGAGGCCTACAAGATTGCCGACCTGCTGGCAAAGGATGACATCTGTGCGGCCACGTGGGCTGGTTGGTGGGGGTTCAAGATGGAATCCCTCGACGGCATCCCGGCGAACGCAGCGCTCCTGCACGCGGCAGGCGGCTGTGCCGTCATCCACTCCGACGATCCGATCCTCGCCCAGCGACTGAACCAGGAAGCGGCGGCCGCCCTCGCGGCAGGCCGCAAGCTCGGATTGAAGATTTCCGACGAGGACGCGATCGGCTGGATCACCGCCAACCCCGCCAAGATGCTGGGCATTCTCGACAGGACCGGCACGCTCGAGGCCGGCAAGATGGCCGACATCGTCGTGTGGAGCGCCAACCCCCTGTCCGTCTATGCCAAGGCCGACCGCGTCTACATTGACGGCGCCCTGCTCTATGACCGTGCAAACCCGGGCCTCCAGCCCAGGTCCGACTTCATGATTGACCGCAAGGCGGGAGGAACCGAGTGATGTTGCGCACCTTTCTGACAGTCACAGCCCTCTCGCTTGCAACGCTCGCTGCACAGGCTGACACGCTGGCGATCACCAACGCGCGCATCCTCACGGGTGGAGCCAAGGGCGACATAGGCGCGGGAACCATCCTGGTCGTGAACGGGCGCATTGCAGCGGTCGGCGCGAATGTGAGCGTGCCGCGGGGCGCAAAGGTCATCGACGCGGCGGGCAAGACGGTCACCCCGGGCCTCTATGCTGTCGGCACCAATCTTGGCGTGGTCGAAGTCGACCAGGTGGAAGAGACGAACGACAACGCCTCCACCAGCCAGAGCATCAGCGCGGCGTTTGACATCTCGCACGGAATCGACCCGCAATCGATGGTCATCCCGGTGGCACGCAATGGCGGCATCACGCGCGCCCTTGTCATGCCCGTCAACGGCGACGGCGAAGCACGCGAGCTCCTCTTTGCAGGCCAGGCCGCGATCGCAACGCTGGATGCCAGCAGTGACCCGGTCGTCAAAGCTCGCGCCGCCATGGTCCTCGCGTTGGGAGAAGCCGGGACGAACAGTGTCGGCGGTTCGCGCGGGGCAGCCATTGCAGCCCTCAAGGCCGACATCGAGGACGTCAAATGGTTCAGCCGCAACCGCGGCAACTACAACAGCGGCTCGACGCGCGACCTGCGCCTCTCGCGCCCCGACCTCGAGGCTCTCGTCCCCGTCGTCCAGGGTCGCATGAAGCTCATGGTGGTCGTGCACAAGTCGGCCGACATCAGCGAGGTGATCAGGCTTGCCCGGCAGTATCGGCTCGACATCGTCATTGTCG
>JBILGJ010000303.1:0-3874 GCA_044351125.1 Micropepsaceae bacterium | reverse complement strand
GTATGAGGTCTATCGAGGGCGGGCTCTTCTGGCACTTGGCCGTCAGGAAGAGGCGCGCAAGGTTTTGACAGCAGTCAAGGCGCGTCTCGATGCTTCCGAAAACCCCTATCCCGAGGGCTGGGCGGCCAACGTATATGTGCGTCCCATGGTAGTGCCCGGATTGCTCGGCGATCTCGAAGGTGTCCGGGCGGCAGAGCGCGACTTTCTGGCGAACGCGCCGCGGGACGAATATGACAGGGTCTTCATCTACCCAGATTTTTGCAGGGCATTTCTGGGAGCCGGCGACAGCGAACGCGCCGCCCATTACCTCGACGAGACGGTCAAGGTCACTGGGCCATGGTTCTACCTGAAGGTATCCGTCGATCCTGCTTTCGATGCCCTGCGCGATCACCCACGCTATCTCGCCCTGAAGGCCAGCTACGAGACTTGGGCTGCGGCCAACCCGAACGACGCGCCACGCCGATGACGGAGCTGCACTGCAAAAGCGCCACCATCGAAGCTCTCGGTCTGGCGTGGCTCTGATCGCGAACGCGCGAGCATTGAATTGGATGCAGCGCATCACCAATACTGGATCCCGCACAAGCCGAGTGCACCTTTGAACTGTCAGGAAAAAACGATGTCCGCAACTCTGTCCCAACCGCTCAAGCTTCCCTGTGGCGCCACGATCAGGAACCGCATCGCCAAGTCCGCCATGACCGAGGGGCTCGGCGACAATCGCGGCCGCCCGACCGAGGGACACGTGAACCTCTACAAGGCCTGGGCCGATGGCGGCGCGGGCCTCCTCATCACGGGCAACGTGATCGTGGACATCGACCACCTCGAGCGCCCGGGCAACGTCGTCATCGATCGCTCGCCGGATGCCGAGATGAAGAAGCGCCTCAAGGCCTGGGCCGAAGCCGGCACCCGCAACAACACGCATCTGTGGATGCAGGTCAGCCACGCGGGCCGGCAGACGCAAGCCATCGTCAATCCTCACCCCAAGGCCCCCTCGGCGGTCACGCTCGGCCTGCCGGGCAAGCAGTTCGGCGAACCCGTGCCGCTGACCGAGGCCGAGATCCTCGACCTCATCGACCGCTTCGTCATTGCCTCGAAGGCAGCCGAAGAGGCGGGCTTCACTGGCGTGCAGATCCACGCCGCGCATGGCTACCTCGCGTCCCAGTTCCTGAACCCGCGCGCCAATCTGCGCACCGACCGCTGGGGCGGCAGCCTGGAAAATCGCGCCCGCTTCCTGATGGAAATTGTCCGCAAGGTAAGGGCCGCCGTCGCGCCGGGCTTTGGCGTTGGCGTGAAGCTGAACTCGGCCGACTTCCAGAAGGGCGGGTTCGCATTCGAGGACAGCCTCATCGTCGCCAAATGGCTCGAAGAGGCCGGCGTCGACATGATCGAGGTGTCGGGTGGCTCGTACGAGCAGCCCAGGATGATGGCACTCGAAGGCATGGAGGCCGTTGATCCGCAGAAGCTGCCGGCATCCACGGCCGCCCGCGAGGCGTATTTCGTCGATTTCGCCAAGGCCATGCGCCAGACGCTGAAGGTACCCGTGCTTCTGACGGGCGGCATCCGCCTGCTCAAGGCCGCCAACCACGCAATCGAGACCAGCGCCGCCGACATGGTGGGCCTCGGTCGCCCGATGTGCGTCGACACCGACGCGCCCGCGAAATGGCTGAGGGGCGAGGAAGAACTGACGCGCTGGGAGGCAAAGCTCAAGCTTTTGCCGTCCTGGCTGTCCTTCCTGCGCGCAATCCCGCTGGTACGCACCATGGACAGCTTCGGCGTCATGTTCTGGTATTACGCCCAGCTGGACCGCCTTGGTCAGGGAAAGCCTGCCGATCCGAACCTGTCGGTCTTTGCGGCAATGCGCGAGGTTGACGCCTTCACGCGCCGCATGGCACGCGAGATCAGGGACGCAAGGACTTCCGCGTAATGATCGCCTCTGCACAGATTGACCGCATTCTCGACCGCTACGCCGAGATCGAGGCGCGCATGGCCTCCGACGCCGGCGCGTCCTTTGCCAAGTTGGCCAAGGAATATGCTGAACTGGGCCCCATCGTCACCAAGGCGAAGGAGGTCCTGGGCATGCGGTCCGAAATCCAGAACCTGACGGCCATGTCCACCGACATGTCGGCCGACGCCGAGCTTCGGTCCATGGCCGGCGATGAGCTGGTCGAGCTCCGGCGTCGCCTGCCGGACGTCGAGCGTGAACTCTCGATCCTCATGCTGCCCAAGGACGCCGCCGACAGCGGTAGCGCGCTGCTGGAAATCCGCGCCGGCACCGGCGGCGACGAGGCAGCACTCTTCGCAGGCGACCTCCTGCGCATGTACCAGCGCTACGCCCAGCTCCAGGGCTGGCAGTTCGAGGTGATGAGCGAAAGCGAGTCCGACCTGGGTGGCTACAAGGAAGTCATCGTCAGCGTGAACGGCGCCGGTGTCTTCGCCAAGCTGAAATACGAATCCGGCGTCCACCGCGTCCAGCGTGTCCCCGCAACGGAAGCCCAGGGCCGCATCCACACCTCGGCCGCCACCGTAGCGGTCATGCCCGAAGCCGGCGACGTCGACATCGACATCAACGAGAGCGACCTGCGCATCGACGTTTATCGCGCCAGCGGCGCCGGCGGCCAGCACGTCAACAAGACCGAGAGCGCCGTGCGCATCACGCACATCCCCACGGGCGTCGTCGTCGCCATGCAGGAAGAAAAGTCCCAGCACAAGAACAAGGCCAAGGCGATGAAGATCCTCAAGGCGCGGATCCTCGACGCCGAGCGCGAGCGCCAGGACCGGGAACGCGCCGCCGACCGCAAGGAGCAGGTTGGCTCCGGCGACCGCTCCGAGCGCATCCGCACCTACAATTTCCCGCAAGGCCGCTGCACCGACCACCGCATCAACCTGACGCTCTACGAGCTCGACCAGGTCATGCAGGGCCTCTCGCTCGGCAAGATCATCGACGCGCTGATCAGTGACGACCAGGCGAAGAAACTGGCGATGCTCGACGAAAGCGCCGCCGCCTGATCGTCCGGCTTCAGAAGGACTGGTTCAGCCTCAGGGCCGCGCTGCCGCCGTCAGGTGGCGACGGCTTCCGCGTCGTACTGACCCCGAGAATCTTCTGCAGGAACAGCGTTCGGTCGCGCTCGGGATAGCTGGCCGGTCCCTTGTCCGAACGCTCCTCGAAGCGCGCCAGCACGGATTGCCCCTTGAGCTCTAAGCCACCACCCACCGTTGGCGCCAGCACCGGCGCCAGCAGGTGAACGACCGCGTTCGTCTTGCGGTAAACCTCCGCGTAGCTGCTTGCCGCGCGCAAGTGCACGCTGTACCGGTGCGCCGTCAGCGTATCGGCAAACGGGTCGAGCCCCGCCGCGTCGACCGAAAGACCTCGATTTGCAACGCCAATCGAGATGATCGCATCCGCAAGCCCAAGCGCGACCGTTTCCTGGATCAGGCAGTTGCCCCGGCCGATCTGGGCCTTCATGCGCTCGTCGGTCTTCTGATCGATGCCCCGCGACCAGCCACCGGCTTCTTCGACGATGAAGTACTCTTCGTTGTTGCTCGAAAGCTTGACATCGGGGCACCGGTCCCGGCGTTCCATCCGGAAAGACAGCACCTTGCGCTGCGGGTCGATGTCTGTTGTCACGCCTTCCGTGACGGTAATGACACGCGAGGCATAGCCGTCGAGGAGCAGCAGCATGCAAAGCCCGCCGCAGCGCGTCTCGTCCCGCTGGAACCAGCCCTCGCGGTCCTGCCGGATCGCAATCGTCCCGGCCTTCAGCGGCGGCGAAAACGTGTCGCGATCATCGGCGACCAGCTGGGAAGCCCTGTGGCTCAGGTCGGCATTGATGAAGTAGGGTGGAACCGACAAGAGCAGAAGCGTGGCGCCGGCACCAAT
>JBILGJ010000302.1:0-3877 GCA_044351125.1 Micropepsaceae bacterium | reverse complement strand
TCCGCGCACCCGAAGAAATCGCCCAGGCCATGGAGCTGCCAAAGGGCGCCAAGGTGCAGCGAGCAGTACGCCGGCGCAAAATCGACGGCCAGCCATTTTCCTACCTCGTCACACATGTGCCAGCCGCGATTGCTTCCACCTATCAGCCGGAAGAACTTGCGGATATCCCGCTCCTCCACCTGCTCGAACGCGCAGGCCATGCACCGGTGGAGGCCGAGCAATGGATCGCCGCCTGCAGTGCCGCGCCCGATATCGCCCGCGCACTTGGCATCGCGCCAGGATCACCCCTCCTCGAAATCCGGCGTATCATGACGGATGCGAGCCAGAAGGTTGTAGAATGCCTGCATGGCTACTACCGCCCCGACCGCTTCCAGCATCACATGAAGCTGATCAGGCGCCGCAGGGGCTCGAAGGACGAGTGGCGTTGATTGTCATGCCTGTAGGCTGAAGGGAGAACCCGATGGAGGAGGCTGCCCTCGCAACGCTCTTGCACATCCTGGTCTTCGTCTACTGGCTTGGTGGCGATCTTGGCGCGTTCCTCGCATCCTTCATGGTGACCGATCAACGACAGCCAGCACCTGTACGCCTTGCCGCCGCCCGACTGCTGGGCCATGTCGACATGGCACCACGCTGCGCTCTTTTGCTGGCACTGCCGACAGGCCTGACCCTCGCAGCCAGCAAGAGCTGGCTCGAGCTGGCTCCCTTGCTGCTCGCGGCCGTGTGGACCGTGGCCTTGATATGGCTGCTGCTTCTCTGGCGTTTGCATTTCAGGTCGACAGCCACGCTGCGGTCGATTGACTCCATGTTGCGTAAAGGCCTGCTGGTCGCGCTGGCCATCGGCGCGTGGCTGGTCGAGCCGCTGTTCCTGAAGGCAAAGCTGGCGCTGCTGGCGATCGCCCTGGTCGCAGGCCTCGTCATCCGCCAGGTCATTGCACCACTGGGTCCTGCCCTCGACCGGCTTGCAGCAGGTGATGCAGGATCAGCCGACCCCGAGATCACGCGCGCATTGCGCAAGGCGCGCCCTCTGGTGATCTGCATCTGGATAACGCTGGTCGCTGCCGCTTGGCTCGGCATCGCCAAACCGGCATGAGCACGAGCATGGAGAGGCTGCAGCAGGAACTTGCCCAGGTCCTTGGCCCCGCCCATGTCAGCGCAGACCCGACGCTGCGCGACCTGATGGGCGCGGACATCTGGGTGAAGCAAACGCCGCCCGCACTGGTGGCAAGCCCGGCAACCACCGGCGAACTCGCGCAAACGCTGGCAATCGCCTCGCGCCACCGCACCAAGATGCTCCCGCGCGGCGGCGGCATGTCGTACACCGCGGGCTACACCTCGCCCGAGCAGGGAACCTTGCTGCTCGACATGCGACGCATGAATGCCGTGATCGACGTCAACCCCGTCGACATGACCGCGCGCGTCGAGGCTGGCGCAACCTGGAACCAGCTCTACGACAATCTGAAGCCGCGGGGCCTGCGCACACCCTTTTGGGGACCGTTGTCGGGCATTTCGTCGACCATCGGCGGAGGTCTCTCGCAACACAACGCCTTCTTCGGCGCCGGCACACATGGTTGCTCTGCCGAAAGCGTGCTGGCACTCGCAGTGGTCCTTGCAGATGGAACCATCCTGCGGACAGACCACCGTCGCGATGGCGACCACCGGCACGCCTTCCGTTCCTATGGCCCCGACCTCACAGGCCTCTTTCTCGGTGATTGCGGCGCACTTGGCATCAAGGCAGAAGCAACTCTGAGACTGATCCCGTTGCCGGAGCACGAGGACTGGCTGTCTTTCTCCTTTACCGGGCGGGACGCTTGCGCAAGTGCCATGGCATCGATGGCGCGTGAGGGCCTGGCCTGCGAACTCTTCGGATTCGATCCGAACCTCGCACGCGTGCGCATGCGTCGTGCCAGCCTCATGGCTGACGCGGCGCAACTCACCCGCGTCGTTGCGGCGCAGAAGTCCGTGCTCGGCGGTCTCAGGGAGGGCGCACGGATCGCTCTTGCCGGACGCAGCTTTCTTGGCGAGGCCGATTACTCCCTCCATGCCGTCGTCGAAGGTCGCGCAAAAGCTACGATCGAAGCGGGCGTTGCGAGGTTGCGCACGATTGCACGCGAACACGGCGCACGCGAGATCGAGAATACGATCCCAAAGGTAATCCGCGCCAATCCATTTACTCCCCTGAACAACATTCTCGGCCCCGCGGGCGAACGATGGGCCCCGATCCACGGGATCGTTTCACACAGCGATGGCCCCCGCGTGTGGGCCCAGATCGACGAACTCTTCGAATCCAGCGCGCAACGCATGGAAGCCGAAGGTGTCTCTACAGGCTACCTTGTGACCACGCTTGGACTGACAGGATTCCTTATCGAACCCGTCTTCTTCTGGCCCGAAGAGCGTTATGCCATTCACGACGCAACCGTCGAACCGGCATTCCTGCGAACCCTGCCGGCACACAAACGCAACCCCGCAGCAACCTCGCTTGTCAGTGAGATACGGGCAGGCGTGCTCGAGATTTTCACCCGTGCCGGCGCCGCCCACTTCCAGATTGGCCGGACCTATCCCTTTGCCGCAACACGCGACGCCCCGTCACTGGCCCTCCTCAGGGCCCTCAAGCAGGCAGTCGATCCAGACAACCTCATGAACCCCGGAGTACTCGGACTGTGAACATCAACCTGCGAGACCCGCGAACCGGCGCGGTCGATGGCGCCATCACGGCCACAAGCGCTGACGAAATGGCCCGGATCTCAACCCGGTTGCGAAACGCCCAGACGGCATGGGCGGCAAAGCCCATCGAGGCGCGCGCGCAGATCCTGCTCGCCTTCCGCGCCGCCATCGAAGCAGAGACACCGTCACTCGCTGCCGCCCTTGAGCACGACACAGGCCGGCGGGCCATCGCCCACCAGGAAATTCGCGGTGCAACAGCAAGCCTCGCAGGCTGGGCCGCGCAGGCCCCGCATCTGCTCGCAGGCGACTGGGTGCAAGGCCGTTCGATGCCGCACGTCAAGCACCGCCCGCAATTCGTGCCCTACCCGATTGTCGGCGTGATCTCGCCGTGGAATTTCCCGCTCACGCTATCGATGATCGACACGATCCCCGCCCTGCTGGCTGGCTGCGCAGTCCTGTTGAAACCCTCCGAAGTCACGCCCCGGTTCCTTGCCCCACTGGGAAGGGCGTTGCAGCGCGTGCCCGAGCTTGCAGCGGTGTTCGCCTTCGTCGAGGGCGACGGCCGCACGGGAGAGGCACTCATCAACAACGTCGATGCCGTCTGCTTCACGGGCTCGGTCCCGACAGGCCGCAAGGTGGCACTGCAGTGCGCAGGCAGGCTCATACCAGCTTTCCTCGAACTCGGCGGCAAGGATCCGCTGATCGTGCTGGAAGGCGCCAACCTCGATGACGCTGTCACTGCCGCCCTGCGCGGATCGGTGCTGGCAACCGGACAGGCCTGCCAGTCGATCGAGCGCATCTATGTGGCCCGCCCCCTGTTCGACGCCTTCCTTGAGAGGCTGGTCAAGGCCGCATCGGCCTGCCGCCTGAACTGGCCTGACATTTCGAAGGGCGAGATCGGCCCCATCATTTTCGACAAACAGGCCCGTGTGCTCGAGGCACAGCTTGCGGATGCCCGCGCAAAAGGCGCACAGGTCCTGACAGGTGGCGTAATCGAGAGCCACGGCGGTGGCATCTGGCTGAACCCCACCGTGCTGTCCAGCGTCAACCATGGCATGTCGGTGATGATGGAGGAAACCTTCGGCCCCATCATGCCCGTAATGCCGTTCGACACGGTTGACGAAGCCATCCGCCTCGCCAATGACGGACCTTACGGTCTGTCTGCCGCTGTCTTCGCATCAACCATAGAGCAAGCCGAGGGTGTTGCCCGCCATAT
>JBILGJ010000301.1:0-3909 GCA_044351125.1 Micropepsaceae bacterium | reverse complement strand
GGCGCACTTCGGATTGCCATGCCTGTGGCGCGGGCTGCCCTTCAGGTTATCCTTCGCGAGCTTGTTTCCCGCAATCGGGTGAGAGACGGCCTGGTTTACATGCAGGTGACGCGCGGGCAGGCGCGGCGCGACCACGGGTTTCCGAGCCCGGGTGTTCCGCCCACCCTTGTCGTGACGGCCCGCAGCCTGGACAGGGTGCAGTCCGAAGCACGCGCGGCCCATGGGGTGAAAGTGCTGCTTACCCCGGAAATCCGCTGGGCACGTTGCGATATCAAGTCGGTTTCGCTGCTGCCCAACGTACTGGCCAAGCAGCAGGCCCGCGAGGCTGGTTGCTTCGAGGCATGGTTCGTGGCTCCCGATGGAAGCATTACCGAGGGCGCCTCATCGAACGCGTGGATCGTGGACCGGGAAGGGCGGCTGCGTACCCGGCCCACCAGCCCGCAGATCCTGCCTGGCATCACGCGCGCGGAAATCATGGCTTTGTGCCGGCAACACGGTCTCGTCTGTGATGAAACGCCCTTCACAGAAGACGATGTGCGCACCGCCCGTGAAGCATTTGTAACAGCGGCGACCTTCGGTGCGATGCCGGTTGTGCAGGTTGGATCCCACAGAATCGGGGACGGGGCACCCGGACCCATCGCGAAAAAGATCCGGGAACTCTATTGGTTGACCCGCTCGGGCTGATGGTTAATTCACAAAACTGATTCGTGCACGGACTGTCTTGGCCCTTGATGTTGGTCAACAGGTGGGTCAGATTGCCGCTACGCGGGTACCGTTGTGACATGAGTCGCAACCGGGGAAGCCAGTGCACAGCAATAAGTGGGGCCAACCCATGAGTGACCGACAGCAGAACCTCCAGGACACGTTCCTGAATGCCTGTCGCAAGAACAAGGCGCCGCTGACGATCTATCTGGTCAGCGGGATCAAGCTGCAGGGCATCATTACCTGGTTTGACAATTTTTGCGTCCTTCTTCGCCGTGATGGAAACTCGCAGCTTGTCTACAAGCATGCGATATCGACCATCAGCCCGTCCGTTCCGGTCACGCTTTTTGACCAGGAAACGGACACGAACGGGTCGGATGCAGAACGCTGATACCAAGGCGCGCCGCACTTGAGCGGTGGGCCCTTTCGCGACCGCGAGAACGCAGGGCAGGGTGGCCCTCGCCGGGCCGTCGTCGTGCATCCCTATCTAAAGTCGGACGAGCGCTATCGGCAGCGGAGCGTTGCTGCGCGCCTCGAAGAGGCTGTCGGGCTGGCCATGGCGATCGATCTGGAGGTCGTTGACGCAATGCCGGCCCCCATCTCGGAGATGCGGCCGGCAACCCTGATCGGCAAGGGCAAGGTCGACGAGATCAAGGCCGTCTGCGAGAACGCGCACGTGGAGCTTGTCATCTGCGATGGACAGCTCTCGCCGGTGCAGCAGCGGAACCTCGAGAAGGCCTGGAACGTCAAGGTTCTCGACCGCACCGGTCTGATCCTGGAGATTTTCGGCGAGCGCGCGCGTACGGCCGAAGGACGGCTTCAGGTTGAGCTTGCACATCTGAGCTATCAGAAGGGTCGGCTTGTCCGGTCGTGGACGCATCTTGAACGCCAGCGCGGCGGTTTCGGCTTTCTTGGTGGTCCGGGTGAAACGCAGATCGAAGCCGACCGGCGGGCGATCGGTGACCGGATTGCAAGGCTGAAGCGCGAACTCGAGGAAGTGAAGCGCACGCGCGGTCTTCACCGCGAGGCGCGCAGCCGCGTGCCGTTTCCAGTGGTTGCGCTCGTTGGCTATACCAACGCCGGCAAGTCCACACTGTTCAACCGCATGACGCGCGCGGATGTGCTGGCGAAGGACCAGCTCTTCGCAACACTTGATCCCACCATGCGCGGCGTGACGCTGCCGTCGAAGCGCAAGGTGATCCTGTCGGACACGGTGGGTTTCATCTCGGACCTGCCGACACAGCTTGTGGCCGCGTTCCGTGCGACGCTTGAAGAAGTGCTTGAGGCCGATGTTCTGCTGCACGTGCGCGACATCAGCCATCCGGACAGCGATGCGCAGAAGGAGGACGTGCTGAGCGTCCTGTCGGAGCTGGGTGTCGCACCTGAGGCGCAGGACACGATGGTCGAGGTCTGGAACAAGATCGACCTGCTGCCTGAAGACCAGCGCGCGCTTGTTGCCCAGCGCGAGGGCGAGGCCGCCGAATTACCGGTTTCGGCCATCACCGGCGAAGGCATCGACCAATTGCTGGCGCGGATCGACGAGGCGATCAGCCGAAACTTTGTCGATGCGACAGTCGAGCTCGAAGGCGCGGATGGTGCAGGGCTCGCGTGGGCCTATTCGCACGGCGATGTTGTTTCCCGCGAGGACAGGGATGACGGACACATCACGCTGCAGATGACCCTGCCCACGGCCGCCGTTGGCTCATTCGAGCGGCGGTTTGGCGCGCGCCTGCGACGGCGCTAGGTCAGGCTGGCCCGCGCTCCTCGCCCTTGGCCTTGGACCAGGCAATCTCCATGTCGTCCAGCGACATGTCCGAGAGCGTCTTGCCCGCGTCACGCGCCTGCGCCTCGATGGAGGCAAAGCGCCTGAGAAATTTCCGGTTCGTGCCGGCAAGGGCGTCCTCGGGCTTCAGGCCCAGGTGGCGGGCGATGTTCACAACCACAAACAGGATATCGCCAAGCTCGTCGGCGAGCTTTTCTTTCGATGCGTTTTCGGCCATGGCCGCGCGCAGCTCGCCGACTTCCTCGTCGAGCTTGTCAAAGATCGGGCGCGCTTCCTTCCAGTCGAACCCGACCGTCGCTGCGCGCTTCTGGATCTTCAGGGCGCGGGTCAGGGCCGGCAGGGCGACGGGGATGTCATCCATCACGCCGGCGCCCTTGGCGAGGCGCTCCTTGCGCTTGTGTTCCTCCCAGGCCGCCGTCTGGGCGTCGGCGGTTTTGACGTCGGCGTCACCGAAGACGTGGGGATGACGCCGGAGCATCTTGTCGCTGATCGAGCCGACCACGTCGGCGAAGGCGAAGGCGCCGGTTTCCTCGGCCATCCGGGAATGAAACACAACCTGGAACAGAAGATCGCCGAGTTCGTCCTTGAGCTGGTTCATGTCGCCACGCTCGATCGCGTCGGCCACTTCATAGGCTTCCTCGAGCGTGTAGGGCGCGATCGTCGCGAAGGTCTGCTCGATGTCCCAGGGGCATCCGTTTTCGCGGTTCCTCAGGCGCGCCATGATTGCCAGAAGCGTCTCGATGCGGCGCGGATCGTCGTGCGTGCTCATGGCGTGATGGCCCAAAGTTCTTAACGTGGAGAGGTTCTGCGCCGCTGTATCACGACTTGGGGGAGGCCGCATGTGCTGGGCGAAAAACGCCTGGATTTCCGCCAAACCACGCATCCGATTATCGCATAATATGTATTATGGGAAATAAGCGCATACCCAGATCCCGGGAATGGCGGCTCAGGCGGCCTGATCCATTGCCTGCTGCTGGCCCGGGAACATGCGCATCCACTCGGCTTCCCACTTGCTACTTGTGATGTCGGTCATCTGCATCGCGGCGCGCTCGCGCGTGGGACGCCCACGCTCGCCGAGTTCGCGCACAAGGTCGCCGACCGAGACGCTGAGCTGCTTGTAGAACTCGTACTTGGCCTGCCCGGCCCCGAAGAAGTCCAGCTGCTGGCGCCTGATGATCGAGTGCCGAAGCTGCTGGACGGCCTGGCGGTAGAGGCCCAGGGTACGGGCTTCAGATGCCTCAAGGCGCAGCTCGGAGGCCATCCTGAGCAACAGGGCTTCAATGCGGGCTTCCAGCGCTGCAGACCTCGCGATCAGGCCCTGGATGAATTCGTCGGTGATGTCGGGCCGCTCGTGCCGGAAGGCATAGTTGGCGAGCTTCCAGGTGGCGAAGAACTCGCCATAGACCTGGTAGAATTCGGTGCCA
>JBILGJ010000045.1:0-12539 GCA_044351125.1 Micropepsaceae bacterium | reverse complement strand
GTGCCCGGCAGATCGAAAAGGCCCGGCTCGCCGTTCAGCAGATCGACAAGGTCGGACAGGGTTGCCGTGCCGTCATTTGCCTGAAGGCGGCGGTACGTTTCCTCGATAAGGACCGAGATCCCCTGCTTCCCCGACATGCGCAACACCCCATTTGTTAATCTTGCATTTACCGATTTTAAAGCGCTCGGCCTTACCAAGTTCATAATGCTCACACAGTTTGCGAGGGTTGTGTGTCCTGTTGCATCAACCGATTGTTAGTGCCCGGCGGGCGGAAAGCGTGGAGACGATGAGTTCGGAAACGCGTCCGTTCTTCGTTGTGTCGTCAGGCCGGTCCGGCACGGCGATGATGCAGCGGCTTTTCAGTGCCTATCCGCATGTCGAGATGCATCACGAGTACATGATGCAGCATGTGCAGCCTGCGGCGATCAAATACTACCTTGGACTGATCGGGCTGGGTGAAGCGGTGCATGTGCTGCGCGCCACGCATGGCGCCTCGATCCACCACACGACGGCGCGGCTGTGGGGGGACTCGTCGCATGCACTGTCGTGGCTGATACCGGTCCTCAACCGGCTGTTTCCCAATGCGCGCTTCATCCACCTGGTGCGTGACGGGCGGCATGTTACGCAGTCCTATTTCAATACGCGCAGCAAGGATTGCTATACGGACGATGCTGTCCTGGCCCTGCAGCGCCACTATGACTCGCGCGGGCAGGTACCCGCGCCCCCGCCCGAGGGTCGCTTCTGGTGGCCCGTGCCGCCGCGGGGGCACCCGCTCGAGGAGGCATTTCATTCGCTTGGCCGTTTCGAACGCATCGCCTTCCACTGGGCGCAGGTGAACCGGACGATCAACCACCATCTCGATGCCATACCACCCGAGCGCAAGCATCTGATCCGTCTCGAGGACATGGTCTCGCGGCCCGAGGCGCGCCAGGGGCTCATGGATTTCCTGGGCCTTCCCTGGGATGACCGGCTGATGGGACTTGTGGCACCGGCCAGCGATGCGGGGGCGGAGGATCCGGCGGCCCTGACACCCGCGCAGGCGGCGCAATTCGACGCGATGGCCTCGGACATGATGCAGCTGTTCTGCTATGACCGGCCGCGGGCGCAGCGCGCCGCCCTTTGATGGCCTTCGCGGCGGTGCCGATTAAGGCCTGCTCAATCTTTCGGGGACTGCCTGCTGGCGTTGTCCGGGGCCATAACGGAATATTCAGCATGATCTGAAAAGGTCGGGGCACGTTCACCCCGTACAACGGTCGATCAACCCCATGACCCCTGCCCTCCAAACCTATGCCACGGACGACGATGAAGCCCTGCCTGCCGCCGTCAACACGGCGCTGCGCAAGCGGGACTTCCTCGAGCCTGCCGTCGACCTGAACGACAAGGTGGTCCTGGTCACCGGAGGCACGGGTTCGTTCGGCAAGCATTTCGTGAAGACCGTCATCGAGCGCTACAAGCCGCGCAAGCTCATCATCTTCTCGCGCGACGAGCTCAAGCAATACGAAATGGCCCAGCAGTTCCCGGCCGAGACCTATCCGTTCATGCGCTACTTTATCGGCGACGTGCGCAACGTGGCGCGGCTGGAGATGGCGATGCGCGGGGTCGACTATGTCATCCATGCCGCGGCCCTGAAGCAGGTGCCTATCGCCGAATATAATCCCTTCGAGTGCATCGCGACCAATGTCATCGGCGCCGAGAATGTCGTGCAGGCGGCGATCGCGCGCGGGGTGAAGCGGGTGATCGCCCTGTCCACGGACAAGGCAGCGAACCCTGTCAACCTGTACGGTGCGTCGAAGCTGGCGTCCGACAAGATTTTCGTGGCGGCCAACAATCTTTCGGGAGCCGACGGCTGCCGCTTTGCGGTCGTGCGCTATGGCAATGTCGCCGGATCGCGCGGCAGCGTGATGCCGCTTTTCCAGAAGCTGATCCGCGAGAATGCCGAGGCGCTGCCGATCACCGACCCGCGCATGACGCGGTTCTGGATCACGCTGACGCAAGGGGTGAACCTTGTACTGTCGTCGCTGGAGCTTGCGCAGGGCGGCGAGATCTTCGTGCCCAAGATCCCCTCGATGAGCACGTCCGAGCTTGCGCGCTGCATGGCGCCGCACCTGCCCCAGAAGATCATCGGGATCCGTCCCGGCGAAAAGCTGCACGAGATCATGGTTCCGATGGATGATGCACGCCAGACGCTGGAGCTTTCCGACCGCTTCGTCATCATCCCGCCCTACCTGCAGGGTGCACGAGAGGCTTATGTCGCCCTTGGCGCGCGCCCTGTTGCCGAAGGGTTCGCCTATTCGAGCGACTCCAACGAGGAGCGTCTTGATGCGCGGGGCCTCCAGACCATGCTGGCCGACAATTTCGCATGAGCACGGCGCAGCCGTTCCTGCCCTATGGCCGGCATCAGATCGACGATGACGACATTGCGGCCGTCGTCGATGCGCTGAAGAGCGACTTTCTTACCACGGGCCCGCGCGTTGCAGCCTTCGAGAAGGCGCTGGCGGGTGTCACGCGTGCGCGGCACGCCATCGCGTGCACCAATGGCACGGCGGCGCTGCACCTTGTGGCGCGTGCGATGAACCTTGGTCCCGGCACGGTTTCGATCGTGCCGACGGTGACCTTCCTTGCCACCGCAAATGCCGTGCGGCTGAATGGTGGCGATGTCGTCTTTTCCGACGTGGATCCCGACAGCGGGCTGATGCGGCCGCGCGACCTCGAAGAGGCGCTCTCGCGCTGTCCGGGCGGGCGGGCGGATGCAGTCTTCAACGTGCACCTTGCCGGGCAGACCGGTGACCTTGCGGGCCTCTACACGATTGCGCGGCACAATGGCCTGCGCATCGTCGAGGATGGCTGCCATGCGCTGGGTACGCGCTATTCCATCGGAGATGGCGACGACCATGTCGTGGGCCAGTGCCGGTATGCCGATGCGACGACCTTCTCGTTCCATCCGGTCAAGGCCATCGCGATGGGCGAAGGCGGGGCGATCACGACGAATGATCCCGACCTTGCGGCCATCATGTTCAGGGACCGGACGCACGGGATGAACCGGGATGCAGCCTCGTTCGTGCAGGATGAGGAAGCCTTCGATGCCGGCCATGTGCCCAATCCCTGGTATTACGAGATGGAAGTGCCGGGGTTGAACTACCGGATCCCGGATGTGCTGTGTGCACTGGGCGAAAGCCAGCTGCGCAAGCTTGAGGCCTTCAGTGCCCGGCGGCGCGAGCTTGTCGCGCTCTATGACGACGTGCTGGGCGGGCGCTCAACGCACCTGTCGCTGCTGGCGCGCACGCCCCATGTCACGGCGGCCTGGCATCTCTATGTGGTGCTGATCGATTTCGCGGCGCTTGGCGTTTCACGGGCCGAGGTCATGCGCAGGCTTGCGGCAGAGGGGATTGGTACGCAGGTCCACTACCTGCCGGTCCATCGCCAACCCTATTACAGGGACATGAGCCCCGCAGGTATCCTTCCGGGTGCCGACAAATACTATGCGCGCACGCTCAGCCTGCCGCTGTTCCCGGGAATGGCGAACGGCGACGTCGAGCGTGTGGGTTCCACCCTTCTCAGGGTGCTTGGTCTCTAGGCCTTCTGGTTGGCGTTCTGGCCTTCGGCCTGCTCCATTGCCTTCTGCATCTCGCGCAGGGCCTGTGACATGCGCAGGATGCTGTCGGCCGGGTATTGCCAGACGACCTCGCCGCTCTGGGCATCGATCGACCGATAGATGAAGCCGCCGAGCTTGTCCTGGCGCGAAATCGTCAGGCTGCGCGCGGACTGTGGCGGGGCTTGTTCTTCCGCATTCCGGCCATTTCCGTTGTCGGCCGTTCGTGTCTCTGCACGGGTCTTTTCGGCGGGCTCAACGCGCAGGTCCGGGCGTGTCGCCGGCTGCGGTGGCAAGGGCGGAACCACCGGCAAGGCCGGTGTCAATTTGACTGAGTCGCTCATGTGCAACCTCCCTGCTTTGGCTGGTACCGTCCCCTCCCCCAATACCGGTACCGCGCCTCGACGATCATGAAGTGTGCGGAGCCGAAATCACGCCCGGCTCCGCACCATCACTGACTGCGCCTAGCGGAACAGAGCCAACAGCATCTGCGGCGCCTGGTTGGCAATCGACAGCGCCTGGACACCAAGCTGCTGCTTGGTCTGCAGTGCCGAAAGGTTCGCGCTTTCCTTTGCGAGGTCTGCGTCAACCAGGTTGCCGATGCCGTTGTTCAGCTCGTCGACAAGCTTCGAGACGAAGTTCTTGTGCATGCTGACTTTCTTGGAATCGGTACCCAGCTGCGAGAGGGACAGGTTCAGGTTGTTGAGCGAGGTTTCGATCGCCGTCAGTGCCGATGTGGCCTTGGTCGAGGTCGAGATCGAGGCCGTCGAAGCGAGCGTCACGATCGAACCACCCAACGACATGTTGCGGGCCGTCACCGTCAGGAAGCTGGTGCCGGCCGCATTGGCGAGGGCTGAGAGGTTGGTCGCCGAGTTGGCCAGGTTCGAGCCGTCGAAGGCTGCGTTGGTCAACGTCGTCGTGATCATGTTTCGCAGCGCCGTGAAGTCTTCGTGATAGGCCCTGCGCGCCGTCGCATCGATCGTCGTGTCACGGGCGGCGAGCGCCTTTTCCTTCATTTCCTTCAGAAGATCGGAAACGTTGGTGCCGGCGGCGATGGCCGTGTCGACCACGCTGAGCGTGCGGTCAAGGCTGCGCTGGACGGCGCCGAATGACTGCACGTCGCCGCGCATCTTCTGCGAGATGTTGAAGATAGCGCCGTTGTCCTTTGGACCGGCAACCTTGAGACCGGTATTGATCCGGTTCTGGGTTGCTTCGAGCTGATCGTTCGTGCGGGCGAGGTTCTGAAGGGCGATCGAGGCGCCGTAGTTCGTGTTGACTGAAGCCATGGAAAAATATCCTTCTGGTATGTGCCGGAGCGTTTTGCCCCACCGCCCACAACGCAAAGGACATTCCGGAAAAAGCGTGCTTTCGCTTTAGCCGAAACTCAACCAGTCGACCCGAGGGATTGCCCCGAGGTGGTTTACCGTCAAATCGGTGTTCACCAACACTGCGTGCCCCGTGGGGCGCGTAGTCGGCAAAATGTGCCGGCAAAAATTGCCGGGTAGGAAAAAATTGCCGGGGCCTTCTGCCAGGGATGCAGCAGGCCCCCGTTGCCAGGGGCCTGCCTTCCCACCATTTTCCGGTTGCCTCTCGCCGGGGCGCGACGTTCCCCTTGTCCCCGGCGACAGGCCTGCTTCCTTCCAGTCCGTAAACGGAGCCGGATTTGAACCCGGCTCCGTGCAGTTTCAGTCCAAACCTAGCGGAACAGAGACATCAGGATCTGCGGCGCCTGATTGGCGATCGACAGCGCCTGAACACCAAGCTGCTGCTTGGTCTGCAGGGCCTGCAGGTTGGCGCTTTCCTTTGCGAGGTCTGCGTCAACCAGGTTCCCGATGCCGTTGTTCAGCTCGTCGACCAGCTTGTTCACGAACGTCTTGTGAAGATTGACCTTCTTGGCGTCCGTGCCGAGCTGCGACAAAGCGAGGTTCAGGTTGTTGAGCGAGGTTTCGATCGTCGTCAGCGCCGAAGCTGCCTTGGTCGATGTCGAGATCGAAGCCGTGGTTGCCAGCGTCACGATCGAGCCACCGAGCGACAAGTTGCGGGCGGTCACGGTGATGAAGTTGGTGCCGTCCGCATTCGCCAGCGCCGACAGGTTCGTCGCGGAGTTGACGAGGTTCGAGCCGTCGAAGGCCGCGTTGGTGAGCGTCTTCGTGATCATGTCACGCAGGGCCGTGAAGTCGGCGTTGTAGGCCGTGCGGGCCGTGGCGTCGATGGTCGTGTCGCGGGCGGCGAGCGCCTTTTCCTTCATTTCCTTCAGGAGATCGGAAACGTTGGTGCCGGCGGCGATCGCCGTGTCAACAACACTGATCGTGCGGTCCAGGCTGCGCTGCACCGCACCAAAGGACTGAACGTCGGCCCGCATGCCCTGGGCGATGTTGTAGATGGCTCCGTTGTCCTTCGGACCGGAGACCTTCATGCCCGTATTGATGCGGTTCTGCGTTTCCATCAGGGCCTTGTTCGTGGCGTTGAGGTTCTGCAGTGCAATCGATGCGCCGTAGTTCGTGTTCACTGAGGCCATTGGTCTTCTCCATTCTGGGTTTGAGGCAGGGGCTTTTTGCCCCGCAGACCACTACGCAAGCCCCGTTCCACAACCCGCGGCCCTGATGTTTACGCAATCTCAACCAAACGACCCGTTGCCCAGCCCCAATGCGATTTCGCGTTAAACCGCCCTTATCCACGCTGCAGGTCGGCACCTACTGCCGGGTAGAAAAAACTACCGGGCAGGAAACTCCCTGCCATGGACATTGTTGCCGGGTTGGAAAAGAAAAAGCCGCCGGACGGGCCGGCGGCTTTCATTTGAAGGCGTGTGATCGAAGGCTTTAATTGCGGAACAGGCTCAGGATCGCCTGTGGCGCCTGGTTGGCGATCGACAGGGCCTGCACGCCGAGCTGCTGCTTGGTCTGCAACGCCTGGAGCTTTGCGCTCTCCTTGGCCAGGTCGGCGTCGACCAGGTTGCCGATACCGTTGTTCAGCTCGTCCATCAGCTTGGACACGAAGGTCTTGTGGAGGTTGACCTTCTTGGCGTCCGTTCCCAGCTGCGACAGTGCCAGGTTCAGGTTGTTCAGCGAGGTCTCGATCGTCGTGATGGCCGCGGCCGCCTTGGTCGAGGTCGAGATCGTCGCCGTCGAGGCAAGCGTCACGATCGATCCCCCAAGGGACATGTTGCGTGCCGATACGGTGATGAAGGTCGTGCCGTCGGCGTTGGCCAGGGCCGCCAGGTTGGTCGCACCGTTGATCAGGTTCGAACCGTCGAACGCGGCGTTGGACAGCGTCTTCGTGATCATGTCGCGCAGGGCCGCGAAGTCCGCGTTGTAGGCGGCGCGGGCGCTGGCATCGATCGTGGTGTCACGGGCAGCCAGGGCCTTTTCCTTCATCTCCTTCAGCATGTCGGAGACGTTCGTGCCGGCGGCGATGCCTGTGTCCACGACGCTGAGCGTGCGGTTGAGGCTCTGCGTCACGGCATTGTAGGCCTGGACGTCCATGCGCATCGACTGGGCGACGGCCCAAATGGCGCCGTTGTCCTTCGGACCGGACACTTTCAAGCCCGTGTTGATGGCGTTCTGCGTCGTGTTGAGTTCGGAATTGGTTCGGTTCAGATTCTGCAGAGCGACCATCGCTCCGTAGTTGGTGTTCACGCTGAGCATTGTTTTGGCTCCCGGTTTCTGGTGCTTCTACCAGCGGACGCGAAGGGGATCCGCGCCAGCTTCGTCAAACACATCGGCAAGCTTCGTGCCAAAGCCTTTTTTCCCGGATTTCGGCCAAAAAAAGACCCGCTCTTGGCGGGTCCTGAAGGTCTTCTGCAATTTTTGCCGGGCAGTTGTTTCTTCCGCCCGGAGGTCTTTTCTTACCCCCTTGCCGGGGATCAGGGAGCCGGGCGCTGCGCGAGGCCGGCCATGATCGACTTGTTCACGTCGATGAGCGGTTCGAGCGAGGTTCCCTGCTGGATGGCCTCGCTGGAGTAGCGCGATACCCAGAGGGAGAGCGAAATGATCTGTGCACGGACGGGCGGCGCGAGCTTGTTCTCGGGGCTGGTGCAGTCGGCGGCCAGCGTGCTCCACAGGCGCCTGTTCCAGTCGATGGCATCCATGAAGGCGGCAACGTCTGCCCGCCCCTTGTTGCCCGCCTCGATCAGGGCATGGGTCACCTGGGCAAAGATCCGGTATTCCATGCTGCGCGGGTCCTCGGCCGTGCGCTGTGCCTTCTGATATGCCTTAAGAGACATTGCTCAACCTCACCTGTTCGAAATCGAAGAGCTGGCGACATTTGATCAGTGCCTTGTAGTAGTCGCCCTGCAGGACGTCGCGCGACATGGCGATACAGATCGCCAGGACCTCCCGGTCGGATACTGCTTCCATGAACTCGGACGTGCGGCGCACAAACTCGTCGTAGTGTACGTCCCCATGCTCGCTGTCGAGGTAGAGCATCATGATCGGAAAGTAGATCCTTCTTGCCGGTGTCGTTGCCTGGTCGGCCTGCATGATATCCTTGTCACGCAAGATTGATGCCTTGTTCTCGATCACAAGGCTGACGCGTCGGTCACCATTCGTCAGGACGGCGCCGTTGCAAACGAATTTTTCACCCGGCTTAAGAGAAAGTTTCAATGGCATGGCTGCTTCGCTGCTGGCTTGCAGCGCTCCCCTGGTTGGGTTCGATTTTGACCAACGATAAAGGGACAGGGTTAAGGAACCGCTGCAGACAAGGTGAAATTTCCGCTTAGGTCGCTGAAAGCGCCATGTGGTTCACTTAGCACGATCTTAAAGCGTTCAACCTATCGTGGCCCCGTAACCACCGCCAAAGGGCGAAACGCATCATGTCGACACGCAAAGCCTCCCACATGACCGAGAGCCAGGCCACGAACCTGGCTGCGATATCTCGCCTCATGCGGGAGAGCGAGGCACGTACGCCTTCACGCCACACTCCGAACCGCGAGAGCCTCCAGGCCATGCGCCGGGCGGTCGCGCACTACAAAAAGTGCCAGTGGAAGGAGGCAGCAATTGCCGCTGCAGAGGCAGCCGACCTGGACCAGCGCAGCGCCATGGCGTTCCACATGCTGGGGCTTGCGCTTGTCAACCTGAACGAGAAGCACCAGGCCTTCACGATGTATGAACGGGCGCTGGCACTCGACCCCACGGATCCTGACCTCTATCTCAATATCGGCACCGCTGCCTGGGATCTTGGCCTGCTCGAGGGGGCTTGCCAGGCCTTCCGCGCCTATATCCAGATGCGTCCGGACTGCCACAAGGGCTACAACAACCTTGGCGCCTGCCTGCGCGACCGGGGACTGACCGACGATGCGATCGCGCTGCTGAAGGACACCATTGCCCTGATGCCCGAGGAGGCCATGCTGTGGAACACGCTGGGCACCGTGATGGGCGAACTCAGCGATTTTGACAACGCCATCATTTTTTATAGGGAGGCGGCGCGCCTCGCGCCCGAGATGGCGCGCGTCTATCACAATCTCGGGCACGCCTACAGCCATGTGGGGCCGCTTGAGGAGTCGCTGCGCAATTATGACCTTGCGCTGAAGTATACCGACAACGATGCCGAGCAGGCCGAAACCCTGCATGCGCGCGGGCTTTGCCTGGCCGCCATGGGGCGCCTGGAAGAGGCCTGGCCACAGTACGAACACAGGCTGAACCCGCGCTGCAGCCAGACGGTCTTCTTTGCCGTCAATGCGCCGGCGTGGAAAGGCGAGGACCTGAAGGGCAAGAGGATCCTGTTTACCGGCGAGCAGGGTCTTGGTGACGAAATCATGTTTTCAAGCCTTGTGCCTGACCTGATCGAGCGTGTCGGCCCCGAGGGCAAGGTCCTGATTGCCTGCGACCACAGGCTCGTGCCGCTGTTCAGGCGTTCCTTTCCGCAGGCCCATGTGGAACTGGAGGCCCACACCAAGCACAATGGCACGCCCGTGCGTGTGGTTTCATGGGCCAATGGCCCCCTTGCCGCCGACTTCTACACGCCGATGGCGGTGCCGCTGAAATATCTGCGCAACAACATGAGTGACTTCCCCACCGATCGCCCCTTCCTGAAACCCGATCCGGAGCGCGTGCGCTTCTGGCAGGATCGGCTGGCTCAGCTGGGGCCGGGGCCCTATGTCGGGATCTGCTGGCGTTCGATGCTCATGACGACGCAACGGCGCAAGTACTACAGCGCGCTCGACATGTGGCGCCCGGTGCTCGCACTGACCGAACCGAAGTTCATCAATCTTCAGTATGGCGACTGCCGCGAGGAGATCGAGCACTTGCGCCAGACGCAGGGCGTCGTGGTCCATAATTTCGAGGACCTCGACCTCAAGAACAACCTCGACGACAATGCGGCGCTGTGCGCGGCGCTTGACCTTGTCATCTCGGCGCCGACTTCGGCCGTGGCACTGGCTGCGGCGACAGGTGTCGAATCGTGGATCCTGACCCCCGGGCGCGTGTGGCCGCAGCTCGGCACGGATCGTTATCCCTGGTACCCCCGTACCCGCGTGCTGATGCCCGAGCGGTTCGGTGACTGGGAGGCCCTGCTGCAGACAGCGGCGAGGGAACTGGACAAGTTCCAGGCTTAAGCCCGGCGAACTCGCGCTTCCGCGCTCGTGCATGCGATCGTTACAGGTGGCCTTTCGACGAAGGTGCAGCGCGAACCGCGACTGATCCCGTAGCGTTCGCTCGACGCCTGCAGCCCTGCCCTCGCCTTGCGTAAATGGCCCTGACCCCCTAGGCTTCGGGGAATTGTCATTCACCCTGTCGAGAGCTGTTCATGAAGAAGTTCGAAGGTACCAAGAACTACGTTGCCACCGACGACCTGCGCATTGCCGTCAATGCGGCCATCACGCTGGAGCGGCCGCTGCTCATCAAGGGCGAGCCGGGCACTGGCAAGACGGTGCTGGCCTTCGAGGTGGCGAAGGCCCTGAACGTTCCCATCATCCAGTGGCACATCAAGTCGACCACAAAGGCCCAGCAGGGCCTCTATGAATACGACGCCGTCAGCCGGCTGCGCGACAGCCAGCTTGGTGATGCGCGGGTGAAGGACATCCGCAACTATATCGCCAAGGGCAAGCTGTGGGAGGCTTTCACCAACGACCAGCGCCCCGTGCTTCTCATCGACGAGATCGACAAGGCCGATATCGAGTTCCCGAACGACCTGCTCCTGGAACTCGACCGCATGGAATTCTTCGTCTACGAGACGGGCGAGACGGTAAAAGCCAAGCAGCGCCCGATCGTCATGATCACCTCGAACAACGAGAAGGAACTGCCGGATGCGTTCCTGCGCCGCTGCTTCTTCCACTACATCAAGTTCCCGGACCGGGACACGATGCAGCAGATCATCAACGTCCATTATCCGAACATCATGGACAAGCTGGTCGGCGAGGCCCTGAACATCTTCTACCAGATCCGCGACGTGCCGGGGCTGAAGAAGAAGCCGTCGACGTCTGAATTGCTGGACTGGCTCAAGCTCTTGATGGCCGACCACATCACGCCGGAGACTCTGCGAGAGCGGGATCCCTCGAAGCTGATCCCGCCCCTGCACGGGGCGCTTCTGAAGAACGAGCAGGACGTGCACCTGTTCGAGCGGCTGGCGTTCCTCGCACGGCGAGAGCGGAACTAGGCCGATGTTCCTCAACTTCTTCGACGAATTGCGCCAGGCCAAGGTGCCTGTCACGCTGAAGGAGTACCTGGCCCTGCTCGAAGGGCTGGACCGGAATGTCATCGACATGAAGGTCGAGGAATTCTACTACCTGTCGCGCGCGATCCTGGTGAAGGACGAGCGCAATCTCGACAAGTTCGACCGCGTGTTCAGCCATGCCTTCAAGGGGCTCGAGACGCTGGATCCCTCCGAGATGGCGCAGATCCCGGAAGACTGGCTGAAGGCGCTGACCGAAAAGTTCCTGACCGAGGAAGAGAAGAAGCAGATCGAGGCGCTCGGCGGCTGGGAAAAGATCATGGAGGAGCTGAAAAAGCGCCTCGAGGAACAGAAGAAGCGCCACGAGGGTGGCAACAAGATGATCGGCACGGGCGGCACCTCGCCGTTCGGCGCCTATGGCTACAATCCCGAAGGCGTGCGCATGGGCCAGGACAAGGGACGCCACGGGAAGGCGGTCAAGGTCTGGGACAAGCGCGAGTACAAGAACCTCGACGACCAGGTCGAACTGGGCACCCGCAACATCAAAGTTGCGCTGCGCCGCCTGAGGAAGTGGGCTCGCGAGGGTGCGCCGACGGAACTCGACCTGCCCGAGACGATCCGGCACACGGCCCACCAGGGCTGGCTTGACCTGGTGCTGCGCCCTGAGCGGCACAACAAGGTGAAGGTGCTGATCCTGTTCGACATCGGCGGGTCGATGGATTCGCACATCAAGCTGTGCGAGGAGCTGTTCTCGGCGGCGCGCACCGAGTTCAAGCACATGGACTTCTATTATTTCCACAACTGCCTCTATGAGAGCCTGTGGAAGGACAATCGCCGTCGCCACAACGAGAAGACACCGACCTGGGACGTGCTGCACAAGTACCCGCACGACTACAAGGTCGTGATCGTGGGCGATGCCACCATGTCGCCTTATGAGATCACCTATCCCGGCGGCAGCGTCGAGCACTGGAACGAGGAACCCGGCGCCGTGTGGCTCGACCGCATGACGCGCATCTACGAGCACGCCGTGTGGCTCAATCCCGTGCCCGAGCGGCACTGGGAGTACACGCCGTCGATCCAGATCATGAAACAGATCATGAGCGACCGCATGTACCCGCTGACGCTTGAGGGCCTCGACAAGGCGATGCGGGAGCTGAGCCGGTAGGGGGCGGGGCATCGCCAAAGACCGAAAAGCTTGATGTTCCTCCTCGCTCGGCGCAGGAGTGGCTGCGGCTGGCGACGGGAGAGTACGGTGACGCACTCGCCCTTCATCAACGAACTCCCTCCCGGTCACGCGTTCGCGTGACCGTACTCCCTCGCAAGCGAGGGAGAGCGATATGGTTTT
>JBILGJ010000300.1:0-3934 GCA_044351125.1 Micropepsaceae bacterium | reverse complement strand
GGGCATGGCGCTCCTCTCGATCGTGGCCCTCGTCGGATTGTCGGGTGCGATCGTATTCGCCGACCTGAAAACACCTCGCCCGGCGGAACTGGCGGAGCAGGCGATTCAGGCTGCGACGCCATTGAAAGCCGTCGAGAAGTAAAACGGGTTCCAGCAGTGAGAAAGATGCCAATATGAATGATCGGCGACAGAACTTCCAGGATCCCTGGCGTTTCGTACCGAAGGGTTGGTCCGAAGGTCCATGGCCCAGGCTATCGCCGGTGTTTCTCGCGACAGCACGCAGCTGCACCACTCTGGTCAGCGGCGGCCCTCTGCTGACGGTTCTTTGCGTACTGCTTTTCTCATGGTCGTGGACATGGTCCGCTATCCATGAAGCCGTTCTCCTCGCAAAATGGGTCTATGTCCTGGCGATGACCCTCGCCGGTCTCTCCATCATCGGCATGACATTCAGGCCCGGGCGCGATCCTGAACGGCACCAGAAGTTCCATCGCGAGCGAAGCGTTGCCCGAAGAATGGCCGGCGCCTTGGTGATAATGGCCATCGTGCTGTGGGTGCTGCTGTCACCGTCAATACCAGGCGCGTTCCAGCCTCTGCCCAGCCTTGCGCTGCCGTTGTCGGGTTTGTGCGCCATCGGCGTCATCATGCTCTTGCAGGCCGTACGCTTGATGGATGAGATGGAGCGATCGATACTGAGCGAGGCTGCGGCACTGACAGCGGTTGTGCTGACGTCTGTCTTCATGGTCTGGACCTTGTGCAAGCCGCAGTTCAACTTGCCGGACATCGATCCATCTTGGGCACTTTTCACAGCTACCCAGGTGTTCTTCGCGATACTCTGGGTCTTCGTCGTCCTGCTTCGCACCGAGCGTTGGGATCCGGCAGATTATCTGGGATGGGATGCGCGCCATGAACGGCAATTGTGAGCATGCTTTCCGCCAGGGCCGGGTATTGCCCTGGTGGTCTGGCGTTCTAGCGCCCTGCAGATCCGGCTTGCTGGCCGGCACACGCGGGAGCAGCGCGTGAAGAACCGCCTCCGCGTCCTGCGTGCCGAGCGCAACTGGAGCCAGGCTGAACTGGCCGAGGCGCTGGGCGTCTCGCGCCAGACCATCAACGCGATCGAGGTCGAGAAATATGACCCGTCGCTGCCACTCGCGTTCAAGATGGCGCGCCTCTTCTGCCTGCCGATCGAGCAGATTTTCACCGACGCAGACGCCAGCGCGGCGCCGCCTGCCGCCTGAGGGCTTCAGGCCGGCATCACCATGAACCCTGCACGCGGGAAGTGCACAACGACGTCTCCAACGGCTGGATCATGGCGCCGGATCGCGATTTCATGCGCCGTCGAAAATACGATCTCCCCGATAACCGGATCGCGCCCATAGTCATCAGGCATCACGCTGACCCGGTCACCCGGCTTGCGTCCATTGGGATCGAACGGGTCGGCTCCGCGCGCGGGCGAGGGCGTGGCGGCCTTCGCGACGGCGAGCGCCTCCTTCGAATCCATCGCCGTGTAGGCCCCATGCCCGATCGCCTGCACGCGCCCGAACCAGGCCTCGACCGAGGGAAATTCCTGCATGAAGCCGGCTGCGACCGCACCCAAAGGATTGCGCAGGAACCATACATTCATGAAGCAGTGCGCATCGGCAACCGAAGGCGTGTCGCCACCCAGATAGGGTTTCCCGCTGGCCAGCGTCTCGTCGATCATGGCCAGGTGCGCCCGCCACTGGTCGCGAAACATCGGGCTTGCCGCCTTCATCTGCGTATAGTCGAAAGGCCGGTCGGGAAACATCTTCTCGCGGTCTTTTCTGAAGGCCTCCGGCACCATGGGACCGATTTCGCCGAAGATGATTGGCACGGTCGCCTGGAAGAACGGCCGGTCAGTCCAGAAACCCAGCCCGTATGAAAGCCCCCCGTCGCGCACCAGCGGGATCGCAGGGTAGCGCCGCTCGAGTTCGCGGATGATCAGTTGCGTGTCGCAATAGATATCGGCCCCGATCTGCATGACGGGCGTCTTGCGATAGCCACCCGTCAGCGGCATGAGGTCGGGCTTGGGCATCATGTTCGGGATCTCGACCGAACGCCAGGCCAGCTTCTTCATGCCGAAGATGACGCGCACCTTCTCAGAGAAAGGCGAGGGCCAGTAATGATGAAAGATGATCTCGGTCATGGGTCTCACTTGAACTCGTTGGAAAAGCGGATCGTATCGGCCTTCAGGCCCTCGAGAACGACGTCCAGTCCGCCCGAGCGGATCATCCACTCAAGCCGGTGGTCGCGATACTCGCGCTTGAACAGCCGCTGCTTCACGGCTTCCCCGACAAGGGTCATGCCCTGGATTGACTCCGTCGCTGCCGCAGCAGTTTTGGCAACCGAGGGCCTCGCATTCGCGCGTGCCTGCCACTGTCCCAGCTTCGAGGATGTCGAAGGCCCGATGCCCAGCCCCGTCGAGCCATTGATGTAGGGAGCGACCGACAGGTCCGCCCAGCCAAAGCTTTCGCCGCAGAACCAGGCCCCGTCGCCAAGCTGCCGCTCCAGCCATGCGTAGAAGTCACGTGCCTGGCCAGCCGCGCGCGCCTCGATCACACGTGCGCGCTCGCCCTCGGCGCGCTTGAACCAGCGTAGCTCGCCAAGCCCCCAGTTAATGGGCTCGTAGAGCGTGTCCATCGCATCCTCGATCATCCGCGCCTTCGCGCGCAGCCGCGCATCGCGTGGCAAGAGCGGCGGGGTGGGGAAGCGGTCCTCGATATATTCAAGGATCACCGTGGAGTCGAAGACAGGGAAGTCGTCATCGACAAGTGCCGGCACTTCGCCGCGGGGGCTGGCTGCGAGGAACGCGGTATCGACCTGGCCCGTGCCGATGGCCGTCGGGATCTTCGCGGTGAAGTCGACGCCCTTCTCGTAAAGCGCGATCTTGCACTTCTGCGCATAGGGCGAGAGCGGATGTTCATAGAGGACAATGCTGGCCATGTCTTTTCCCTGCTAGCGGCGGCGCTTCTGCCAGATCTCGGCCATCAGCGCGAACAGTTCGGCCGGATTGGTGGGGGTTTGGTCATGCGCGAACTCCTTGTAGAGCGTGGCGACATTGACCGCGATGCGCTCGGCGTCACCCCATGAATCATAATCCCCGAGCGCGATGTCGTGGGCCGCATCGCGCGCGCTCAAACCCGCATCGAAGCGCTTGCGGGCCTCGTCGCGGATATAGGCAAGATAGGCCTGCACCGCCTTGACCCCGCGCTTGTCCGTCACCGGGCCATGGCCCGGCACCACGGTCTCGCAGTCGAGCGCCAGGATCTGGTCGCAGGCCGCAATCCAGTTGCCCACGGGCCCGGCCCACATGATGGGCGTACCCTCGATGAACAGGATGTCACCGGTGAACACCGTTCGCTCGGCCGGCACATGCACAAGCACGTCGCCGCCCGTATGTGCAGGCCCCACCTCGATCAGTTCCACTGTCTTGTCGCCCACTTTTCGCGTCAGGTGTCCACTGAAGGTCGTGGTGGGCAGCGTCGGCGTGATGCCCTCGAAGTCGAACGCGCGGAAGCAATGAAGGAAATAGTCACCCATGAGGCCAAGGCCCGGGGCCGCCTTCATGAAGCCAGCCAGCATGGCCGGCTGCTCGCGCTTCATTTCCTCGGTCGCATGCACCGAGGCGATGATCTCGGCGCCATGGACGCATTCATTGCCATAGCAATGGTCGCCGTTGTGGTGCGTGTTGACCAGTGTCCCGATGCGCCCCGCCGCCTTGGGTGCGGCGTCACGCATGGTGTCCAGCATCTGGCGTGTGAGCTTGAGGTCGAACAGCGTGTCCACCAGCAGCGACTGGTCGCCGTCGGTGATCAGTCCGGCATTCGACCAACCCCACGAGCCGTCGGGCTGCAGATACGCGAATGTTCCACGGCCGAGGTCTGTAAGGCCCCGTTGATAGGCATACCCCGGTTTGGCG
>JBILGJ010000299.1:0-3952 GCA_044351125.1 Micropepsaceae bacterium | reverse complement strand
GTAAACTGGCCGCATCCGACAAGGATGGGCATGTTGTCGTTGGTCATGTCATGGTTCCTGTCGCATTCAGGCGTAGTGGCGCTGCAGGCGCGCAACGGCTTGCTCGAGCACGGCGCGCTGCTTGCAGAAGGCAAAGCGGATGAGCTTCTGTCCGGTGTCGGCCGAGTAGAACGCCGACAGCGGTATGGCGGCCACCCCTGCCCGCTCGGTCATCTGGCGACAGAACTCGACATCGGTGCCGTTGAAACCGAGCCCCGAGAAATCGGTCGTCAGGAAGTAGGTTCCCTGTGCCGCCAGCGGACGCAGGCCGAGTTTTCCGAGCTCTGCCGCGAGGTAATCGCGGTTCGCCTGAAGTTCGCGTGCCAGCGCCATGTAATAGGGTTCGCAGTGCTCCAGGCCGTGCGCAATCCCGATCTGCAGTGCTGTCGGGGTCGTGAACGTGATGAACTGGTGGGCCTTGGCTACCGTTGACACCAGCGCTGCGTCGCCCTCGATCCAGCCTACCTTCCAGCCCGTCAGCGAGAAGATCTTGCCGGCCGATCCGACGCGCAGGCAGCGCGCGCGCATCCCCGGGCGGGTGGCCAGCGGACGATGCGCGATGCCGTCATAGGTGAGGTGCTCATAGACTTCGTCGCAGATCGCGACGGCGTCGAAGCGCTCGAGGTGGTCGGCGATCATGCCAAGCTCGCCGTCGGAAAAGACCTTTCCAGCCGGGTTCATCGGCGAATTCAGGATGACGGCCTTTGTGCGGTCATTGAACGCCTGCGCCAGCATGTCGGCTGTCAGCGTCCAGTCCGGCGCCTGCAGCCTGACGGGGCGGACGACGCCGCCGACGGCTTCGATCACGGGCCGGTAGGAATCGTAGGCCGGCTCGAACAGGATGACCTCGTCGCCAGGCTTCACCACCGCCATGATCGAGGCGGTCAGCGCCTCGGTACCGCCGGAGGTCACCACAATCTCGGTGCGCCAGTCATAGGACAGGTCGTAGAACTTGCGTGCGTGGGCCGCAAGCGCCTGGCGCAGGGGTTCGATTCCCGGCATCGGCGGATACTGGTTGGGGCCCTCCAGAAGGGCGCGGGCCGCACGCTCTCGAATCTCGAGGGGGCCATCGGTGTCGGGAAATCCCTGGCCAAGATTGATGGCACCATGCTGGACGGCGAGGCCTGACATCACCGAAAAGATCGTGGTCCCGAGGCCGGAAAATGTGGGATTGAGGGGCTTCATGATCGTTTCGCCGTGTTGAGGGGCGCAACTTGTCAAAGCGCCCCGTGCGCCGCAAGGCTCAGGGCCTCTGCCCACAGTTTGTGCACAATTGCCTCTTTGGCTGGCACAATATTGGATTTCCGGGGTCCGGGGCGAGGGTTAAGTTGCCGTCCTCGCAAAGTGACAGGCTCGAAATGAAAAAAATCGAGGCGATCATCAAGCCTTTCAAACTCGATGAAGTGAAGGAGGCCCTCCAAGAGGTGGGCGTCCAGGGAATCACAGTTACGGAAGCAAAGGGCTTCGGTCGGCAGAAAGGCCATACCGAACTCTACCGTGGCGCAGAGTACGTGGTGGATTTCCTTCCCAAGGTGAAGCTCGAGGTCGTGCTGCCCGCCGACCAGGTCGAGCGGGCCGTGGAGGCCATCCAGCGTGCCGCACGCACCGGCCGTATCGGTGACGGCAAGATTTTCATTTCCTCCGTAGAGGAAGTCATCCGCATTCGCACCGGTGAAACCGGTAACGACGCGATCTGAACCAGAAGAAGGACCAACCCTATGTCTAATGCAGATACCGTTCTGAAGAAAATCAAGGACGAAGAGGTCAAGTTCGTCGACCTCCGTTTCACGGATCCGCGCGGCAAGTGGCAGCACGTCACGTTTGACCTGTCGCTCGTCGACAAGGACCTGTTCGAGACAGGCACGATGTTCGACGGTTCGTCGATCGCCGGCTGGAAGGCCATCAATGAATCGGACATGACGCTGTTGCCCGATCCCACGACGGCGGTCATCGATCCCTTCTTCGCGCAGAAGACCCTGGTATTGTTCTGCGACGTGCTCGAGCCGTCGACGCACCAGCCCTATGCGCGCTGCCCGCGCTCGATTGCCAAGGCCGCCGAGAACTACATGAAGTCGGTTGGCGTGGGCGACACGGCCATGTTCGGCCCCGAGGCCGAGTTCTTCATCTTCGACGACGTGCGCCATACGGTTTCGATGAACAAATGCGCGGTCGAACTTGACTCCACGGAAGGCCCCTACAATACGGGGACACAATACGATGGCGGCAACCTCGGCCATCGCCCGCCGGTGAAGGGTGGTTACTTCCCGGTTCCGCCGGTCGATTCCTGCCAGGACATCCGCTCGGAAATGCTGTCCATCATGGGCGACATGGGGATCGAGCCGGAAAAGCACCACCACGAAGTTGCGCCGGCGCAGCATGAGCTGGGGTTCAAGTACTCCACGCTTGTCCGCACTGCCGACCGCATGCAGATCTACAAGTACGTCGTGCACCAGGTGGCTGCAGCCTATGGCAAGACGGCAACCTTCATGCCCAAGCCCATCAAGGGTGACAACGGTTCGGGCATGCACGTGCATCAGTCGATCTGGAAGAACGGCCAGCCGCTGTTCGCCGGCTCGGGCTATGCCGACCTCTCGGAGATGTGCCTCTACTACATCGGCGGCATCATCAAGCACGCCAAGGCGATCAATGCGCTCACGAACCCGCTGACGAACTCGTACAAGCGACTGATCCCGGGCTTCGAGGCGCCGGTGCTGCTGGCCTATTCGTCGCGCAACCGCTCGGCGTCGATCCGCATTCCGTTCGGTGCAGGCCCGAAGGCCAAGCGCATCGAGGTCCGGTTCCCGGATCCGGGTGCCAACCCCTACCTCGCCTATGCAGCGATGCTGATGGCGGGTCTGGACGGCATCCAGAACAAGATCCACCCGGGCCAGCCGATGGACAAGGACCTTTATGCGCTTCCGCCGGAAGAGCTGAAGGACGTCCCGCAGGTCTGCGGGTCCTTGCGCGAGGCACTCGACAACCTCGACAAGAACCGCGCGTTCCTGAAGCGCGGCAACGTGTTCAGCGACGACTTCATCGACAGCTTCATCGAACTGAAGATGCAGGAAGTCTACGCCTACGAGCACACGCCGCACCCGATCGAATTCCAGATGTACTATTCGGTCTAGGATCCGGAAGGATAGCTGAAACGGGGGGCCGGGAATTTCCCGGCCCTTTTCTTTGGATCCGGAGCGGAACGGGATGTCCAACGGGTGGGAAGACTCTGCAGCAGCCTGGGTTGCCGCGCAGGGCGAACATGGCGACTTCGGACGGCAGTACGTACTTGATCCGGTGATGATTCCTCGCGCGCTTGCGACAGGCGCGCAAACGGCGCTTGATGTCGGGTGCGGCGAGGGTCGTTTCTGCCGGATGCTGCGCGCGCGAGGCGTTGAGGCCACGGGCATCGATCCAACGCCGGCCCTGCTCGCGCAAGCCATACGCCGTGATCCTGAGGGGCGTCATGTTCTGGCGGGTGCAGAAGCCCTCCCCTTCCTGTCCGAGAGTTTCGATCTTGTGGTCAGCTATCTTTCGCTGATCGATATTCCGGACGTTGATTCAGCCATCAGCGAAATGACGCGCGTGCTGAAACGTGGCGGACATCTGCTGATTGCCAATTCCACGAGCTTCAATACCGCCGGCATGGAACATGACTGGCGTCTGGACGAGAACGGGCAACGCGTCGCCTTCCAGATCGACAACTACCTCGATTCAAGGCAGGGCTGGATCGAGTGGAAAGGCATCCGCATCGTCAACCATCACCGTCCATTGGCTACCTACATGCATTTGTTGCTGCAGCAGGGTTTGCGGCTTACGTTTTTCGACGAGCCTTCGCCGACGGCGGATGCTCCGTCAGAGCGCGCGCGAAACTACCGACGCGCGCCCTGGTTCCTCGTCATGGAATGGCGCAAGGATT
>JBILGJ010000298.1:0-3980 GCA_044351125.1 Micropepsaceae bacterium | reverse complement strand
CACGCAGTAGTGGACCACGTCATGGACCTTGTAGGTCGGCTGGGCGTGGGTGGTGGGGCGTGCCGTTTCGGCGCAACCGCCCTGGTCGATCGCCACGTCGACGATCACCGAGCCCTTCTTCATGCGCCGGACCATCGATTCCGAGATCAGCTTGGGGGCCGCGGCACCCGGCAGCAGCACCGCGCCGATGACGAGGTCGGCGGTCAGGACCTGCTCTTCGATCGCATCGATCGTGGAATAGATCGTGTTCAGCATGGCACCGAACTGGAGGTCGAGTTCGGCGAGCCTGGGCAGGCTGCGGTCGATCACGGTGACATGGGCCTCGAGACCCATGGCCATGCGTGCGGCATTGGCGCCCACGACGCCACCACCGATGATCACGACCTTTGCGGCTGGCACGCCAGGCACGCCGCCGAGCAGCATGCCTCGACCGCCCTGCTCCATCTCGAGGCAATGCGCACCCGCCTGGATCGACATGCGGCCGGCGACTTCGGACATGGGCGCGAGCAGCGGCAAGCCACCGCGCGCGTCGGTCACGGTCTCGTAGGCGATGGCGACGCAATCGGACTTGAGCAGGCCTGCGGTCTGCTCGGGATCGGGCGCGAGGTGCAGGTAGGTGAAGAGCAACTGGCCCGGGCGGAGCATGGCGATCTCGGGAGCCTGGGGTTCCTTGACCTTCACGATCATCTCGGCCTTCGCGAAGACGTCGGCCGCGGTGGGCACAATGTCGGCGCCTGCGGCCTTGTACATGTCATCCGTGAGACCGATCGCGATGCCTGCAGAGGCCTGCACGATCACCTTGTGACCATTCGAGACAAGCTCGCGCACGCTCGATGGCGTGAGGCCAACGCGGTATTCGTGAACCTTGATTTCCTTCGGAACGCCGACAAGCATGATGCGATTATCCCCTTCGAGGCATTCTGTTGTTCAGGACAGGCGGCCAAGCACCCGACGGATACCGTCGACGAGCCGCTCCACATGCGCCTGTTCTGCAACGAGAGCAGGCCCCAATGCAATCGTGTCGCCGCCGACCCGGAGCACGATGTCCTCATCGAAAAAGGCGCGGCGGATGGCCTCATGGCCACGCTTGCCGGGCGCGCCGGCCGCGGGCTCGATGTCGATGGCGGCGGCTGCGCCGCAGTTGCGGATATCCACAACGAAAGGTGCGCCCTTGAGCGTGTGGACGGCGTCGGCGAGCCACGCCTCGACCTGGCGCCCGCGCTCGAACAGGCCCTCGTCGCGGTAGATGTCGAGGGTGGCCAGGGCGGCGGCGGCGGCGACGGGGTGGCCGGAATAGGTGTAGCCGTGGAAGAGCTCGATCTGCCAGTCGTTCTTCTGGGCGAAGGCGTCGTAGATCGCATTGGAGGCGATGACGCCACCCATCGGGATCGCGCCATTGGTGATGCCCTTGGCGAAGGTGATCATGTCGGGCGTCACGCCGTAGCGCTCGGCCGCGGTGGTGTATCCCATGCGGCCGAACATGGTGATGACCTCGTCGAAGATCAGCAGGATGCCGTGCTTCGTGCAGAGTTCGCGCAGGCGCTGCAGGTATCCCTTGGGTGGCGGCAGCACGCCGGTGGAGCCTGCCATCGGCTCGATGATGACGGCGGCTATCGTGTCCCCGTGAAGGGCGACGAGATCCTCGAGCGCGTCGGCGAGGCCTGCGCCGTATTCAGGCTCGCCCTTCGAGAAGGCCTGGCGGGCGCGGTCATAGGTGGACGGCAGGTGGTCGACGCCGGGCAGCGTCTGGCCGAAAGCCTTGCGGTTGTTGACGATGCCGCCAACCGACATGCCGCCGAAATTGGTGCCGTGATAGCCGCGCACGCGCCCGATGAGGCGGGTGCGATGGGCCTCACCCTTTGCCCGCCAATAGGCGAGCGCGATCTTCAGGGCCGTGTCGGCGGCCTCGGAGCCGGAGTTGCAGAAGAAGACGCGCTCCATACCGGCCGGGGCGATTGCGGCGATGCGGCCGGCAAGCTCGATGACCTTGGGGTGGGCGAACTGGAAGGTCGGTGCGAAGTCGAGCTCCTTCAGCTGCGCCGAAACGGCTTCGGTGATCCTGGGCTGGCCGTGACCGGCGAGCGAGCACCAGAGCCCTGCGAGGCCGTCGAGCAGCTCGCGGCCCTGCGGGTCGTAATAGAACATGCCCTTGCCGCGGGCGATGATGCGGGGGTCCGACTTGAACTGCCGGTTGGCGGTGAAGGGAAGCCATACGGCGTCAATGTCGTTTCTGGGCAGGGCGTCGGTCATGCAGGTCCTGATTGGTTCGCGCGGGGCTTATACCATGCGGGCGGGCGTCAACGCTGAGCCAAGGCTGCGGCGGGCACGCCCCATGGGGACGGCCAATCTTCTACAACTTTTGGATGGAGAGCCCATAGCCGGACCAAACCCGGGGCGAATCGGTGTCTGCCTTGACCATAAACCCGAAAAACACCGTGCGTGGCGCGGCGCTTTTCATTAACCTCTGCAATCTCTAGGATGCATCGCCCTCATGCCTTTCGCTTGCGCCATTGATCGGGAAACGGTGTTCGTTCGCGTCGCAAAACATGTCCACTGATACAACAGACGCTCCGTCCAAACCGCCTGCGAAGGGGTTCTCGCTGCGCTCCCGGCTGCTTGGCATCGGGTCCGGCGACAAGCCCGCCGATGCGGCAAGCGAGGCCAGCGCCGAAGCGTCTGCCTCGGCCGGGCCCGAAGAGCCCGCCGTACCCGACAACAATCCTGCCCTGGCCGAAGTGGCAGCCGCGCCCCGCGCCGAGGTGACACCGCCGCCGGCCGATGACAGCGAGGAAGCGGACGAACCGCCACGCGTGGGCGTTGCCGTGCCGCCCAAGCGCTCGGTGTTCGCGTCTGCGCTGGGACTTGCCGATCGCGGCGCAAAGGTCGAACAGGCGCGCTTTGCGGAAGCGCATGCCGACGAGGCTGCGCCCGGCAACGTTTCGGACAAGGCCGCGGCGCCGACTGACGAGACTGCACCGCCCCCCGAGGCTGCAGACGCCGGACCGGGCCCTGCCCTGCCGACCGAGACACCCGAGCCGCTGCCCTCGCCGATCGAGGTGGAGGACGCGGCTGCCGGTCCCGTTTCCTTCGTGCGTTTCAAGGGCGTGACGAAAACCTATGACGGCGTGAACCTGGTCGTGAAGCAGCTCGACCTCGACATCGCGCGCGGCGAGTTCCTGACCCTGCTCGGTCCCTCGGGCTCGGGCAAGACCACGACGCTGATGATGCTGGCCGGATTTGAACAGCCCACGTCCGGCGACATCATGCTGAACGGCACGACATTGACCGAGCTGCCGCCGCACAAGCGGGGCCTTGGCTTCGTGTTCCAGAACTATGCGCTGTTCCCGCACATGTCGGTTGCAGAGAACGTGGCCTTTCCGCTTGAGGTGCGTCGCATCCGGGGCAGCGAGATCCGTGAACGCGTAGCGCGGGCGCTGGCCATGGTCGAGCTGACCGGCTTCGAGAAGCGCAAGCCTGCGCAGCTGTCAGGCGGCCAGCAGCAGCGCGTCGCCATGGCGCGGGCCCTGGTGTTCGATCCGGAGCTTGTGCTGATGGACGAGCCTCTTGGCGCGCTCGACAAGCACCTGCGCGAGCAGATGCAATATGAACTCAAGCGGCTGCACCGCGAACTTGGCGTCACCATGGTCTATGTCACGCATGACCAGGGCGAGGCGCTGACGCTGTCGGACCGCATCGCCGTGTTCCATGACGGGGTGATCCAGCAGCTCGATACGCCCGCACGAATCTACCAGGAGCCTGCCAATGCGTTCGTCGCCGGCTTCATCGGCGAGAACAATGCGCTGCCGGGCAAGGTCGTTGCGATCAGGGGCGATGAGTGCGTCGTGGAACTGATTGGCGGGGCACGCGTGCGGGCGCTCAATGGCAATTGCACGGCAGCCGAGCAGACCGGCGTTGTCTGCGTGCGGCCCGAGCATCTTTCGATCTCGGCCGAGACGACGCCCGGCGGCAATCATGTTGCG
>JBILGJ010000297.1:0-3984 GCA_044351125.1 Micropepsaceae bacterium | reverse complement strand
CGGAACGTAAAAATTATGCAGCTCGATATCTCCCGGTAGCACCACCTTCAGGTGCCGTGCGTCTCCCTTTTCGCAGAAGTCCCGCGCGTCGACTTTTTCCAGGGGCACCCGCGATAGTACGGCGACCCCGTGATAGCCCTTTTGGCCATTGATGGCGCAATGCGTGAAGCCCAGCTTCTTGAGGTCTGCCTTCGGGAACTCTGCATCCGCCACCTTGGTTTCTTGCAGGCAGAGGACATCGATCGGGTGGTCCGCCAGCAGCTTTGCGATCAGCGGCATGCGCAGCCGCACGGAATTGATGTTCCAGGTCGCGATCAGCAGGGATTTCATGGGTGTCAATGGTCGAAGGGGAGTGGGTTAAAATGAAAGGCCCCCGGCTGTGCGTCCAACCGGGGGCCAAAACGCGCTTTGACGCGCCACGTGTCAGGAGGGGATTATCTGACACTAACGATGGTCAACTTCGGCTCCGCAAGCGGGGGGGCGACACGAAACCGATGTCATAACGACCATCTGCAGTGACTATATGCGCAGAAGTCACAGTGGGCAACTTTTTTTTGGCCTCTTACACAAACTTAATAACTATAACCTTGGCGCCACACTTTTCATGCGGCCCGTGGTGAACATGTCACGGGCGAGCACAACCTATCTCGTAGGCAGGCCGAGCTGTTTCGCGGTCAGGTCGAAACAATAGCGTGCCAGGCGAACGATCTCGTCGGCTTGTTCGCGCGTGAGGATCAGCGGCGGCGACAGGACCATTGTGTCGCGGATCGCCCGCATCACCAGGCCGTTCGCAAAACAGTGGTTCCGGCACATCGTTCCCACATCAATCTGCCGGTCGAAGAACGTCCTCTGGCTCTTGTCCTTGACCAGCTCGATCGCCGCCAGAAGCCCCTTGCCGCGAACCTCTCCGACAAGCGGATGGTCGGCAAGGCTGGCCACGGCCTTCTGGAAATAGGGCCCGATATCGTCGTGGACGCGCTCCACCAGCCCCTCACGCTCGATGATCTCGAGGTTTTTCAGCGACACCGCGCAAGCGACAGGGTGGCCAGACCAGGTGAACCCGTGCACGAGTTCCTCGTTGGCCGTGGCAAAGGCATCACCCATCCGCTTGCCGAGCGCGACCGCCGAAATGGGCTGGTAGCCCGAGGAAATGCCCTTCGCCATCGACATGATGTCGGGCGCGATCCCGTAGGTATGCGAGCCGAACCAGCGGCCAGTGCGCCCGAAGCCGGTGATCACCTCGTCGACATGAAGCAGCACATCGTATTTCCGGCAGATGCGCTGGATCTCCGGCCAGTAGCTGTCGGGCGGGAACATGAGGCCGCCCGCTCCATGGATCGGCTCTGCCGAGAATGAAGCCACCTTGTCGGGCCCCAGCTCGAGGATCTTTTCCTCGAGCTTGCGCGCGACCGAAATCCCGTAGGCGTTCGGATCCTGGTCCCCGCCGAACCCGTACCAATAGACGGTGGGTACCTTCACGAACCCGGGCAGGGGCAGATCAAACTGCGGATGCATCGGTGTAAGCCCCGACAGCGACGCCGCCGCCATCGTGACGCCGTGATAGGCATACTCCCGCGAGATGTGGATTTTCTTGTCCTTCTTGCCCTGCAGGTTCCAGTAGTAGCGGATGAACTTCAGTGCCGTGTCGTTCGCCTCCGAGCCCGAATTCGCATAAACGATCCGGTCAAGCCCTGCCGGCAGGATCGAGGCAAGCTTCGCCGCAAGCTCGGTCGCATAGGGGTTGGTCGTCTGGAAGAAGGAATTGTAATAGGGCAGCTGCCGCATCGCCTGCGCCGCCGCCTCGGCAAGCTCTGCGCGGCCGTAGCCGACATTCACGCACCAAAGCCCCGACATCCCGTCGATCAGCCGGTTGCCCTCCGAGTCCCAGAGATAGACCCCATCCGCCTTCACGATGACGCGCACCCCCTTCTTGTTGAGGGCCTGGGTCTCGGTAAACGGGTGGATATGGTGCTTGGCGTCAAGGTCCTGCCAGTGCTTGGTCAGGTTGTGGGTCGCGGTCGTGCTGGACATGGCATTTGCTCGCAGTGGAATTGGAAAAAAGGGGGCAGGCGTCAATCAGCCTGCAAAAGGAAAGACGGCAGCGCTCGCCTCAGGGATTGTAGCCAATCCGGGCGCAAAGAATGAGCAACTGGTCTTTTGAAGCCATGCCACGATCCTACCAAAGCTTTTCGCGGCACGCCAGACGGGCTTGAAAGCCGGTGCAGCCCTTGTCACACATGGTCAATGCGCCGGACAGAAAAAGCAGAAGCAATCTTCTCCCGCCTTGCGCGGGCCAATCCGTCCCCGAAAGGCGAGCTGGATCACGTCAATCCCTATACGCTTCTGGTCGCTGTCGTCCTGTCGGCCCAGGCGACGGACAAGGGCGTCAATCGCGCGACAGCAAACCTCTTCAAGGCTGTGACGACACCCCAGCAAATGCTCGACCTGGGCGAGGAGGGGCTGATCGCGCACATCAAGTCGATCGGCCTGTTCCGCGCCAAGGCAAGGAATGTGATAAGGCTGTCGCAGGAACTGATCGACCATCACGGCGGTGAGGTCCCGCAAGACCGCGAGGCGCTTGAGAAGCTGCCGGGCGTGGGCCGCAAGACCGCCAACGTCGTTCTCAATATGGCATTTGGCCAGCCCACGATGGCCGTCGATACACATGTGTTTCGCGTCTCCCAGAGGCTGGGCCTCGCCAAGGGAAAGACCCCGCTCGCCATTGAAGAGCAGTTGGTGAAGGCCGTGCCGGCAAAGTTCATGTTGCACGCCCACCACTGGCTGATCCTTCACGGCCGCTATACGTGCCTCGCCCGTGGTCCAAAATGCGCCGAATGTCCTCTGGAAGATCTCTGCACGTTCAAGGACAAGTCAAAGCCGGCACCCGCGAGCCCCCGGCCCGGCAAGGGCGCAGGAAAGAGACAGAAATGAACAGACTGGCAAGCCTCCTCATCCTCGCCTTTGCGACATCCGTCGTTGCTGGGTTTCTGTTCGCGTGGCAGTCGCTGACCGACGCGCCGCGAACCAGCGATGATTCATTTGCGGCTGACCGCGCTTACGCGACGCTGCAGCGCCTGCTGGCCGAGCAGGTTCCCCATCCGACAGGCTCCGCGGAAAACCGTCGCGTCCGCGACAGGATAGTCGAGGAATTCAGGGCCGCCGGATACGAGCCGGAAATTCAGGCGGCCTTCCAGTGTGCGCCGCCGGAGAAGGCCGCCGGCTGCACGCAGGTTGAAAACATCATCGCCGTCCGCAAGGGCACGGGCGAGGGCCGGGCGATCCTCGCCACCGCGCACTATGACAGCGTCCCGGCAGGACCCGGCGTTGGTGACGACGGTGTCGGCGTCGTCGTGATGCTGGAGCTGGCCCGCAAGCTCAAGGCTGGTCCGGCCACGCGCAACGACGTTATCTTCGTCATCACCGATGGCGAGGAAACCGGGCTGAGGGGCGCCGTCGCCTTCGCGCAGAACCATCCGCTGATGAAGCAGGTGGCGATCGTGGTCAACGTGGAAGCCCGTGGCAACACCGGTCCTGCCATCATGTTCGAGACCGGCAGCGGCAACAGCCGGCTCATCGAGATCTTCGCCAACGCCGTGGGATCGCAGGTTTCGAATTCGCTCGCCTACGAGATCTACAGGCTTCTGCCAAACGACACGGACTTTACGATCTACAAGAACGCCGGTCTGAACGGATACAATTTCGCGATGATCGGTGCCGCAGCGCGCTACCATACGCCAAAGGATAATCTTGCGCTCCTCGACCGCAACACATTGCGCCATCACGGCGAGCAGGTCACCGCTCTCGTCAGGGCGCTGCAGGCCCAGGACCTCGAAACCCTCCGCTCCCAGGAAGACGCGAGCTATTTCGATCTTTTCGGCAACGGCCTCGTGCATTGGCCTGCATCGCTGAACGTGCCGATGGCACTGGCAGCATTGGCCCTGCTGGCGGGCCTTCTTGTGACAGGTCGGATGGCGCTGACCCTGG
>JBILGJ010000044.1:0-12711 GCA_044351125.1 Micropepsaceae bacterium | reverse complement strand
AGGTACCCGCGGCTTCCATATCCACGAGAAGGGCGATTGCAGCCCGGCGATGCGTGATGGCAAGTCCGTTGCGGCACTGGCGGCCGGCGGTCACTATGATGCCGCTGCAAGCGGCCGGCATGAAGGTCCGCACGGGCAGGGGCACACTGGCGATCTTCCTGCGCTTTCGGTCGATGAGCGTGGCGAGGCGAAAGTCACCCTGACAGCCACGCGCCTGACACTCAAGGAGGTGCGTGGCCGCTCCATCATGATCCATGAGGGTGGCGACAACTATTCCGACCAGCCCAAGCCACTGGGTGGCGGTGGTGCCCGTATTGCCTGTGGCGTCATCCCGGTTGAAGGGAAGTAACCCGCCGCAATGCCCGGGCAGGGGCGGAATGCCGCGACTGTCTGCAAAAAACTCTCATCGAGTTTGAATTAATACGCCCTCTCCGGGTTCACCGGGGTTCAACGCGCTCGCAGTAGCGTTGAACCTCCGGCGCAAATGTGCGCTGACCTCGCAACGGAGATCCAGGCGAATGTCGCAAGGTATGCGCGTTCTTGTTTTTGCGTCACAAAAGGGTGGTGTCGGCAAGACAACGCTTGCAGGACATATCGGTGTCCAGGCTGAGCTGGCCGGGGCTGGTCCGGTTGCACTGGTGGATACAGATCCGCAGGGCAGCCTTGCCAAATGGTGGAATTGCCGTCGCGAGGAGACGCCGGCCTTCCTGCACTCCGTTTTCACCAATCTGGTGCACGACCTTGATGAGGCGCGTGCGCAAGGCTTCAAGCTTGTAGTGATCGATACGCCGCCGGCTGTCACCAAGGCCATTTCCGAAGTCGTTGCCTTTGCAGACCTCGTGGTCCTGCCCACGCGTCCCAGTCCGCATGACCTTCGGGCAGTTGGCCCCACGATCGACATCTGCGAGGCGCGACGCAAGCCGGTTGTGTTTGTACTCAATGCGGCTATGGCGCGGGCGCGGATCACGATGGAGGCGGCCGTTGCGCTTTCGCAGCATGGCACTGTTGCGCCTACGACGATCCATAACAGGACCGACTTTGCCGCCTCAATGATCGACGGTCGCACGGTCATGGAGGCCGATCCGGAAGGCAAGTCGGCCGAGGAAATTGCTGCACTGTGGGATTACCTGCAGCTGCGGTTGATGCGCCGCGAGATTTCTCCCGAGATGCTGGCTGACGGGTTGCCGCCGGTCGCGATGTCGCGCAGCATCAATACGCTTGGACGCCCGGCGCCCGCGTTTGGCCGTCGTGCAGCGCAGGGATGAGGAAGCAAGGACATGAGCAAGTTCGCTTCCCTCACATCGGGACTTCTGGCGCGAAAAGGTCTGGCCGAGCCGGCGGCAACGCATCACGCCGACAGCCTGCTTGCGCGTGTCGATGCATCCGGCCCTGATTTCAGGCCGCAAGGACCCTTTGGGCGCCGCTCGCATTCATCGGTTACCGGCCTTCTCGCACAGCGTGAGGCGATGCCGCATGTGCCCCAGGCCGTCCGCCCTTGTCTCGCGCCGGAGCCTGCTGCGGTTGCCCTCGCGGCGGAGACGACAGCTCCGCATTGCTGTCCTGACGGCAATGGAGATCCGGAGCGCCTGTTTCATGTCAGCCTGAGGCTGAAGCGCAGGCGTTTCGTGAAGCTCAAGCTTTCGGCAGCGCTATTGCGGCGGCCGACCCAGGACATTGTTGGCGAGGCGCTGGACCATTGGTTCGACGGGTTGCCGGCAGGCATGCTGGGCGACTGTCCATGTATTCGCGCGCGTTGAGCGACCTTCCAGTCATTCAGAGGGATTTCGGCTCCATGCAATCTCGTGGTCTGCGAATGTTGCCCGGTAACCTGCAGGGATAGTCTTGTGTCATGCCCATTGCCACGCGCTTCCTCAATAGTTTCGGCCGCAACCAGCTCGGCAACATGGCGATCATGTTTGCACTAACCGCACCTGTCGTTGTCGGGTCGATTGGTCTTGGGTCGATACCGGGTACTGGTATTTCAAGGCGCGCGAACTCCAGACAGCAGCGGACACGGCAGCCTTTTCTGCAACTGTCGAGAAGAGGCGTGGCGGCAGTGCGGCTGATGTTCGGGCTGTTGCGACGGCAGAAGCGGTCGAGCAGGGATTTGATCCCGACGCAGGCTCCATAGACGTCAATTTGCCGCCGCAAACCGGTATTTACCGAGACAACAGAGCCGTCGAGGTGCTGCTTTCAATTACGGTGCCCAGGATTTTCACTGGCATGTTCATCGCGGAAGATGTTGCCATCACGGCTCGGGGCGTCGCGCATTTCGATGACGCAGGTACGGCGTGCATTCTTGCTCTCGCGCCGGAGGAACCGCGGGCGCTGTCGCTTGGCGGGAATTCGGTGACGATGCTGAACAAGTGCAACATGATGGCAAATTCGCTGGCCGACGACGCCGTGTCTGTCACCGGATCCTCGCAGGTGACAGCACCTTGCATCGTCAGTGCGGGCGGCGTTGTGCAGGGGGGCAGCATCAATCTCACGGAATGTCCGGAGCCTGTCACTCAGGCGCCACCTGCCAACGATCCCTACGCTGCGCTTGAAAAGCCCTCTGCCGATGGGCCCTGTCTTTCTTTTCCCAATGGGGCTGGTGCTGCAAGCCTGACCCCGGGCCGGTACTGCAATGGCGGTAATCTGAAGGGAAACATCACATTCGCACCCGGTGTGTATGTCATCGACGGTGGCTCCCTGCGGGTCAGTGCGACTGCGTTGCTATCAGGGTCCGGGGTCACCTTCTTTTTCACGAGCAACGCAACCCTGGACATCAACGGTTCAGCAGAGCTGACTTTGTCCGCGCCGGTCAGTGGTCCCTACCAGGGCATGCTTTTCTGGGGTGACAACCGGAACAGCGCCAGTGTGGTCAAGCTCAACGGTAACGCTGCGTCCAGCCTTACCGGCGTCATCTACTTCCCGAACGCCGATACGGAATTTCTCGGGAACTTCTCGGGTACCAATGGCTGCCTGCGCATTGCGGCCCGGCGGATAAGTTTCAGTGGCTCGATGTCCATGAACTCGGACTGTGCGCTCGCTGGCATCACGGAGATTTCCATTCCCGGACGCGTCCGGCTTGTCGAGTAGGAGGAGACCATCCATGAAAAGATATCTTGCCAGATTCTGGTCAGATGCCCGTGGCAGTTCGGCGGTCGAGTTTGCCGTCATTCTTCCTGCAATGCTGGCCGCAGCCATCGGCATTGCCGATGTGGGCTATAATGTCTATCAGCGTGGTGACCTGGAAGCCGCGATGCGCTCTGGTGCGCAGTACTTCATGAATGGCGGAAAGGACATCGAAACCGCGGTTGCCATCGTGGATTCAGCATGGACCTACAAGCCCGAGGGCGCCGCTGTGCGTTCTGACCAGTTCTGCATGTGCGGGACTGCAGAGGGGGTTTGCAACAGGTTGTGTCCCGATCGTTCATACCCTGTCAGCTATCATCGCATTACGGCGTCGGTCATCTTCGAGGGGCTTGTCACGGAAACCCAATACGAAACCTCGCAAGCTGTGCGGGTAAGATAGGCGGTCGCCATGGAAAGTTTCCTGTCGAGGCTGGCAGTCAGCAAGGGTGGAGCATCGGCGCTGGAGTTTGCGATCCTTCTGCCCGTTTTCGTCATGCTGCTTTTCGGAACGGTCCAGTTGGGCGTGCTGTTCTACTACGCAGGTACCGTGCAGCATGCGCTTGAAGAGACCGCACGTGAAGTGATGGTGGTGCAGGACATGACGCCGGCGCAAGTCGAATCTGCCATCAGGAACCGGCTCGAGGATCTGACCACTGTGGACGTCGTGGTGACCTATGATGTCGAGAGTGTAGGTGATGCGTCGGTGGCTCACGTAAATGCGGCGTTTACCCTAGATATCATTATCCCCTTCGTGCCGTCGTTTTCCGTGCCGATGGATGCTCATACAAGCATTCCCGTTATCCCCTGAGCCGCTGGTGTTTACGGGCTGTTGAGCCAGAAGATCTAGTTTGGCTCTGCTGGTTACGTACGGGACATTTCACATGAGCAGTGGTGCAGGGAAGAAAGTCAGTTTTGCAGCAGGCTTCATGCTGGTCCTCGCGGGAGCGTTCGACCTGTACGTGGGGATCATGAATTTCGGTCTGTCCGAGGGGGCGCTTGTGGAAGTGTCACGCAGCTTCATGCTGCTGTTCCCGGGTTATGTGTTCCTGGCGTATTCGCTCCACCCTTCACTGCGTTTGTCGTCCCAGGGGGGGCAACCCATGGAAGATCGCGAGCGGTTGCCGCCCGTTTCCGAGCCGATGCAGGGACCGGTACCCGAGAATGTAATTTTCTTTCCGAACAGGCCGAGCGGGCGCGGGCCGACTTCGCCGGGCTTCAGGTCTTACCGTTAGGCGTCCGCGCGGCGGTTCCTGCGACGTATTTCGATCAATGCCACGACTGCGAACAGGGTCCACAATCCCATCATGGCGGCGCCGGTATTGAAATATTCCTGGGTGCTGCAGACGTAAGGCTGTCCCAGCATCGCGCTCGCGCCGGATGCTGCCTCGCAGACCGCTTTGCCGATCATGGTAACGATGTCATTTCCTGTCATGGTACACCGCTCTCCTTGCGAGGTTCGTCACGCAAAAGGCGAGCCATGGGCAGCTGTCGTGGGCGTTCCTGTCAATTCCCGGTTCAGTTGTCCCGTTAAGGGACAAATCCTGTTTACACCGTTCGGAAAAGCACTCTAGAAACCGGTCATGATCCGGGTCACAGAACTCAGGCTGCCGATAGAGCATGAAGAAGCCGCCTTGCGGCAGGCCGTGCTGCGCCGTCTGCGGATTGCGGACAAGGACCTCGAGGGCTTTACTGTGTTCAAGCGGGCTGCAGATGCCCGCCGTCCCAAGGACATCGAGTTCATCTATACCGTCGATGTAAAGGTGGGGAACGAAGAGGCCGTGCTGGGCCGCTTCCGGCGCGACCGCAATGTTGGCCTTGCACCTGACACATCCTACAGGCACGTGCGCAAGCTGGCTGCTGCGCCCCGAAAGCGGCCAGTGGTCATTGGTGCAGGGCCGTGCGGTTATTTCGCAGCATTGATCCTTGCCGAGATGGGGTTTCGGCCCATCGTGATCGAGCGAGGCAAGATCGTTCGTGAGAGGACGAAGGATACGTTCGGCTTCTGGCGCAAACGGGAACTGAACCCGGAATCGAATGCGCAGTTTGGTGACGGTGGCGCCGGCACTTTTTCCGATGGCAAGCTTTACAGCCAGGTGAAGGATCCCCGCTTTCTCGGGCGCAAGGTGCTTACTGAATTCGTGGCAGCGGGTGCTCCGCCCGAAATCCTCTATGTGTCGAAGCCGCATGTCGGCACTTTCCGGCTCGTGACCATGGTGGAGTCACTGCGCGAAAAAATCCTGGCGCTTGGTGGCGAATTTCGTTTCGAGACGCGGGTTGAAAAGCTGCTGATCGGAAAGGATCTGCGGGGCGAGCGGCGGGTCGAGGGGCTGCTGCTGATGAACGGCGAAGTCATGGAGGCTGACCAGGTGGTTCTGGCCGTCGGGCACAGCGCGCGTGACACTTTCCAGATGCTGCATGCCGAGGGCGTGCATATCGAGGCCAAGCCGTTTTCCATTGGGTGCCGGATTGAACATCCGCAGTCGGTGATCGACCGTGCGCGACTTGGACCCAATGCGGGTAACAAGTTGCTGGGGGCAGCCGACTACAAGATCGTGCATCACGGATCGAATGGCCGGTCGGTCTACAGTTTCTGCATGTGTCCGGGTGGAACGGTGGTTGCGACGGCCTCTGAGCCTGGGCGTGTGGTCACCAACGGGATGAGCCAGTACTCGCGGGCCGAGCGGAACGCGAATGCCGGCATTGTGGTCGGTATATCGCCTGCCGATTATCCTGGACATCCATTGGCCGGTATTGAATTCCAGAGGCACTGGGAGGCGCTGGCGTTTTCTGCCGGAGGGGCGGACTATTCCGCGCCCGGGCAGTTGGTGGGTGACTTCATTGCGGGCAAGGGTTCAGTGTCGCTTGGCAGCGTTAGCCCGTCATACAAGCCCGGCGTTACACCGACGGACCTCTCCCTCTGCCTCCCGGAATACGCCATAGCTGCCATGCGCGAGGCATTGCCCGCCTTTGGTCGGCAAATCCGGGGATTCGACATGCATGATGCGGTCATGACCGGGGTCGAGACGCGCACGTCATCGCCGATCTCCATCCGCCGGGGTGAGGACTTCCAGAGCATCAACACGCGTGGGCTTTATCCCGCGGGTGAGGGGGCTGGTTACGCGGGTGGCATTCTTTCGGCCGGTATTGACGGCATCAAGGTTGCCGAGGCGGTGGCGCAACAGTGCGTTGAGTTGAGCAGCTTGCCTGAGCGCTAGCGCATCGTCAGCTGTATGGAAATCATGTCGGCGTCAGAATCCGTTATTCCGTCTAGATTGCCGCGAAGCTCGTTGCCTGGCGTCGTGGCCCGGAGACTGATGGGTTCCTCGGGGAACATCAATTTGGCGTATCCCAGCTGCACCGATGTAGATTCCGTAAGATTGCGTTCAATGCTGGCGGACAGCCATGTGCGGGTGGCGTCCGGAATTCTTGGATCGCGCGTCGCGTCGCGGGCGGGTGATTCGTCGATCGCGGCACCTGCCCGCAACGTCCAGTCTTTATCGATGTCATACCGAGCGCCAATTGCATACAGCCATGCGCCAGACCAGCCATAGGTTTGAGCGCTGTCCGGTTGGGCAGGGTTCCTGAACTTCACCCGCAGTTCTTCGATTGTGCCCCAGTCAGTGTACCCAACTTCGCCCAGCAAGGTCAGCTTGTCGGTTGCCTTCCATGTGATGCCTGCCGACGCCACTGCCGGCAATGAGAGGCGCGTGCTGGCGGACCCGTCGACGAAAGCTCCTGTCGCAGCCGAAAGCGCGGCGCCGACGCCCGCCCCATCCAGCGAGAAGTCAACATCGCCATCGAGGTCGTGCCGAATGCCAGAGCGCCACGCCAGGCCTACAGACAGTCGCGGATCTGGCTTCCAGATCAGGCCGGCACGGTATCCAATCGCCCAGTCTTTGGCCTTGAATTCTGCGAATCCGTCCTGCTGTCCCGGGAGGGCACCGGGGACTGAAAAGAGCGCCCCGATGGTTCCAAAGTCGATTGCATTCGAGAGTATGCCCTCTGCGTACTGGACTTGCAGACCCACCCCGACGGACAGGTTCTGGCTCACCTGCCATGCGATGTCCGGCGCCACGTTTACTGTCAGTAGCTTGGACTCCACGGCGTAGTAGCGTCCCGCCCAGTTCTTGTCATAGAGCGTACTAAGGCCCCAAGGTACCGAGACTGACATGCCCACGGTCCAGGTGTCGGACAGGCGCCTGCGCCATGACGCGCCGGGTTCGAGGGCCTCCTGCACGAAGCTTTCAGGGGTCCGCGTGCCGCTGACCGGCGTGCCTGCCGACGTGGTGGCAAGCGTGTAATTGGCGTCGCTCGTTGGATAGATGGCGTTCAGCGTGAACTGGAAGTCTTCGCCAACCACACCTGCGGCTGCTGCCGGGTTGAATGCCTGATAGGCGGGTGAGTAGTCGCTCGCAGACGCTCCCGCGAAAGAATTTGATGCCGCTGACAGGCTGTACTCTCGAAGAGCAAAGCCCGCAGCTATAACGTCACTGTTCCATAATGGAACGATTGGTGCGCTCACCAATGCAATGCTGACAATACCGACATGTTTGCCGCGGGGCACGGGCAACGATCGAGTTTTCAAAGAAGCACCTCTGCGCTTGGTCGGGCACCGTGAAATCAAGCCATCCGAAGATCAAGCCTTCCGCAAAGATTACCGAAAACCTTCCGGGGAAAAAGCCCGGTTTGACAAGCTTTTTAACAGGTGGTCGCTAGTATCGAATCACCCGGCAATTGTGTCGCTGTTGGGAAGACGGTTTTGAGCACCGGACTCAGGAGGGCGAGCGAGGCGAACTTCGATCTTGATCGAATACGTCTCAGGTTCAAAGATGCTGACGTCGAGAAGAATTTCTCGGCGTGGTCTTTTGCGTCTTCGATCCGCTTCACGCGGATTTATCTGGTGGGCGCAGTCATTCTGTATTCCGTGTTCGGCCTTCTGGACGCTCTCATCGGGAGCCCGATGCTGAGCGTCCTCTGGACGATCCGGTATGGGATCGTAGTGCCGGCGATTGTATTCATTCTGGCATTTTCATTTCACCCCGGCTTTGACAAGTACCTTCAGGCCTCTCTGGTCGCGGCGGCGCTTTGTTGCGGATTGGGGGTGATTGCGATGGTCGCCGTACTGCCGGGGCCCGATGCGAGTCGCTACTATGCCGGACTGATCATGGTGGTGATTTACTCCGGTGGTTTGCTGGGGCAGAGATTTTTGTCCGGTGTCGCTGCCACACTCGTGCTGGTTCTGGGCTACCAGATCGCGAGTACGCTCATAAATCCCATCCCGGCGGTCGATTTCGTCTCCAACAATTTCTTCCTGCTGATGTCGGCGGGCGTCGGTATCTCGAGCACGTATGTCCTCGATACACAAGCGCGCAGCCAGTACATCGCCCAGAAGATCATCGAGGCCAAGAATGAGGCGACTGGGGTTCTTCTGGACCGCGCAGAGGCCGCCAACAGGTCGAAGAGTGAATTCCTGACCAACATGAGCCACGAGTTGCGCACCCCGCTCAACGCGATCATCGGGTTCTCGGAAATCATACGCAAGGAACATCTGGGCCCCGTGGGGTCGCCCAAATACATGGAGTATGCGACCGATATCCATGACAGCGGTCGTCACCTTCTGACGATCATCAATGACATCCTGGATCTGGCGCGCGCCGAAGCCGGCAAGCTTGTCATACGTGAGCAGGTCTTTGACTTCGACGCGATGGTGAGTGCAGTCTTCGCGCAGATGGAACCGCAGGCGGCAGAAACCGGACTTCTGTTCACGTTGAACCATCCAGGGGCGCCCATTCATGCGCAAGGTGATGAGCGTTTGCTCCGCCAGGTGGTGCTCAACCTGCTGTCAAATGCCATCAAGTTCACGCCGCCGGGCGGCCAGGTATCCGTGTCGGTCCGCTCGGATTCGAACGTCGGGATCGAGTTCTCGGTCAGGGATACCGGCGTGGGCATTCCTGCCGAAGACCTCGAACGCGTCCTGCGTCCCTTCGAGCAGGTCGAGCGTGCGCTCACCCGGTCGCATGGTGGTGCCGGACTTGGCCTGTCCTACGCCGTCAAGATCGTCGAGCTGCACGGTGGTTCTCTGAACCTTGAAAGCACGCAGGGCATGGGCACGACGGCGTGCTTTGCGCTGCCACCCACGCGCCTGTCTGCGTACGATCAGGATGACGGCGAGGCTTACGGCCTTGGTATCGCCTGACCTTTCTTGCGAACAAACAAAAGGCGGACCCGTCCGGTCGGCTCAAGCTGGGTCCAGGCTGTGCAATCGGCCATGTTCCCCGTCCAGGCCAGCATCTCTTCCTCGGTACGGTAGAAGAGGTGCCAATCGGTGATGAACTCCATCGGCCACAGGTTGCTCAGCTCGGTCTGGTTCATGTTCCCGACAATCAGGAGGCCACCCGGCTCCAGCCGCTCATAGAGGCGTTCGGCCAGGGATCGTGCGCGCTTGTCCACGAGGTAGTCCACGAGGCCCACGGTATAGATCAGTGACTGCGGTCCCAGGTCGTCAAGCCATTTACCGCCGCGCAGAACGTCGGTGAAGGACACATTCAGGGCCTGCACCTTTGCATGACGCTTTCGTGTCACGGTGTGGGGGTGACATTTCTCGTAGGCGTAGGCGAGGGCGTTTGCCTCCTGGTCGATCAGCGTGAACGTCACGGGAGCGTCCATGGTGCCGCTGTCCTGCAGGTGCAGTTGCACCTCGCGTGCGGATCCGCACCCGATGCTCACGATGCGGGCCCCACCGGTTTCGGCGCCTGCCTCAACGGTCTTCCGGATTTCCTGCCTGACCACTTCCATGCGTGTCGCGATGCATTCGGATACATCAAGGCCGATGCGGTGGATCAGCTGCCCATAGACATCGTCCCCCTCGCGCTGCCAATCGTACACGTAGTTCATGATCTCGAAATCGCCCGGATAGCCTGCTGGCTTGCGATAGCTGCGCCACCAGACGGGGCCCTGGCAGAATTCCGGTGTCAGGACGGCTTCGGTGTAGGCCTTGATTTCCTCAAGTTTCTGCTTGTCCTCCATGGTGGCCTGAACCAGCTGGTTGCCGGCAAGCCACAGCTTGCGCCATTGCGGAATGATGTTCGTTTCGCAGATCTCATAGGCTGTGTCTGCGTTCAACCCGCCCTTGCGGCCCGGCAAGGCGTGCTGGCTTGCGTCGATCACGGCGCGATACGCGCGAAGGAAGTGCAGGACGTCGGCGCAATGGGCGCGGTATTCGGCCGGAACTGCAAGGGTGGCGGTGGGGTCAAGTCGCTGGAGTTGCTGGGAGATGCGGGCGTGGGCGTTGCGGCTCAGCAGCGAGTTGAAGTCGACTGTTCCATCAATGAACTGGATGGCGACGCGCGTGCCGAAGGGGTGGCGCTCGGTGCGCATCACACGGGCGCGACTTTCCATGATCGACACGCCAGACTGCTTGATGTCGATGGGAAGGATATCGCCTTCGCCGAAATCGACTTCCACCGACTGGTTGGCATTCACGCTGGCGCCGGTGAGGCTGAGGTTCGCAAGCCGGAACTCCAGGCCGTGCAGCATCACTTTCGGTGGTGTGTCCCGAAAAAGCTCGTTTGCAGCGAAACGCTGCGGCCTGAAAAAGATCTGACGACCCGATGAACCCTTTAGTTCTTCATATGCCAGCATGTTGGAGGCATCCCCGAACCTCTCCCTGACGGTATTGGGATCCTTCACGCATGACTACTGGTACAACCGACAGGAAAGAGTTCCTTAACCCTAAGGGCAGAGCGTTTACGAAACGTTATCCCCACCGCGTTCGTTTGGTAGCGGTGTGTCAGGGTGCAGTAGCGTCAGTGGCATGCGGGTCGGGTCTACGCCGTTTACTTCCGGATTTTCTTCATGGCTTCCGAGATCACCGCCATGGAGTCTGTCGCGATCGCGTTGCCAAGACCGCGCAGCGGATCCGTTGATGCAACGGGTCGTGCGGATCCGATGCGGAATGCCGCATTGGTTGCTGCCGTCATGGGCCCATTCAGGTTCATGCAGACGCCAGTGAAGTTCGGGCCTTCGCAGACCTGCCACTCGCCGTATCCGTGCACGATGGCGCTGCCCGTTACGGTGGGCCAGGAGACGTGGGTGATGTTCGGCGTTTCGGCCCTGACGACGCGTGCCATGCCATCGAAGCCTGCGTTGGCAAACAGCGTCAGCATGGACTGGCCCGGTGCCGGCAAGGGCGCCGCAGCGATGAGGCCGGACTGGGGGGTGTATGATTTCTGGATGGCGTCGAAGTCAGCCTTGGCCAGTTCGAAGCGTTCTTTTCTTGCGATGCAGCCTATGTCGTGCGTGCGGCCTGGGACTGCGTGCACTTCCTCCTGAGCCCGCACGCGCTGCAGGGAGCCGTCCTGGTTCCTTGTCGTGAACTCGGAATAGACGAAATGGACCTTGCGACCGGCGCTTTCGCGCGTGCCGAGCTGCGCGACATTGATGTCCTGTGCGCCCTGCGCCTTGTAGGTGGCGACCCAGAACTCGCGGGTCAGCATGGCCGTCATGGCGTCGGTGATCTCGGGTTGTTCGCGGCCGTGTGTCTGGGGGGTCTCTGTCACAACGACGATGCAGGCGCCGACGAGATCGTTGCCATTCTGGCGCCCCATGACGAGGGCCACTTTTTGTCCTTCCGGCTTCCCGGCCTCCCAATCTGCTGGCACGTCCACCGAGAAGCGACCCTGCGGGTCGGTGTACCGCGAGCCGGCTTGTGCGGCCGGGGCAGCAGCGAGTGCAACGAGCGTTGTAGCGAAAACGATCCGGTTCAGCATGGGGAGGGCCTTGTCGGTGCGGTCCGAATGGAATGTTGAAGCCTAACACGCGCCCTTTCCGGGTCGAGATGGAATCGCCACATGCCCGCGATGAAAATGCGCCGGTCCCACACGCAGGGCGTGGGTGGCTCTCCGGGCTGTAAGGGCTGCAGGACGCCATGCACGTCCTGCGCGCAAGGCGGCCTGGCTCAGATGAAGAAGAGCCAGGTCAGCAGTGCAAAACAGGGCAGCAGGAAAATCGCCGACCACACCATGTAGCCGAAGAAGCTCGGCATCCTGACGCCCGCTTCCTCGGCGATCGCCTTGACCATGAAGTTCGGGGCATTGCCGATGTAGGTGTTTGCCCCCATGAAAACGGCGCCCGCCGAGATGGCCACAAGGGTGCCTGCCATGGGCCCCATCAGGGTCGCGGGGTCCCCGCCGGCGGCGTTGAAGAAGACAAGATAGGTCGGCGCGTTGTCGAGGAAGCTCGACAGGCTTCCCGTTATCCAGAAATAGGCCAGGTTGTTCGGTGAACCGTCGGGGTTGGTGATCAGTGCCAGGAGCGGTGCAAAGGCCCCCTTGTCACCAGCCTTGAGCATGGCGATCACGGGCACGATGGTGATGAATATGCCGACGAAGAGCTTTGCCACCTCGGCGATGGGCGCCCAGGTGAAGTCGTTGCCCTTTCGGTACGCCATGGGTGTCAGCATCATCGAGATGGCTGCCAGCCCCATCAGTGCGAGGACGCGCAGGATGTTGGGGGCGTCCACATGGACCCCCGCGATCATCAGGTGGAGGTCCGTCTTCCAGAATGCCGAGGCGAGGATAACGCCTACAACCG
>JBILGJ010000043.1:0-12713 GCA_044351125.1 Micropepsaceae bacterium | reverse complement strand
ACATTGGGATTGGTGCGCTCGGGCTCCTCCACGATCTCCGTAACCAGGGTCGCAAGGTCGGCACCCGACTGCTGAAGCGTTTCGATGACGCCCTTGACCAACGCCGGGTCGAGCGTGGGCAGGTCGCCCTGCACGTTGACGATGACCTGGTGCCGGCGCTCGGGATCGAGCCGTGAGAGCGCCTCGAAGATCCGGTCCGAGCCGGAAGGATGGTTGGGGTCCGTGAGCACCGCCTCCCCGCCAGCGGCAGCCACGGCATCTACGATCTCCTGCTCGGCTGCCGCAACGGCAACGCGGCCAGGACCGGCCTCCCGTGCCCTTTTCCAGACATGGACGATCATGGGCTCGCCGTTGATATCGGCAAGTGGCTTGCCCGGCAGACGGGTCGAGGCCATCCGGGCGGGTATCAGGATCAGTGGTTCGCTCATCGTCAGGACAGTGTGTTCTAGGCTTCTGCGACGAACCAAAATGCGACGTTCCGCCGCAATGACCATGCAACCGCCAAAGCTATTGTCGGGCCGCGCATTTCAAGGTGTTGCGCAGCGCAGTCTGTCGCGCCGCATCGCGTGGAATCCGCCGCCTCTTCCGCCAAGTTACCCTGCAAGGATTGCGCAATGGACTCCTTCGAGTGGAACAAGATCTTCGGCGCCGTACTCGGCACCGTGCTGTTCGTGGCCACGCTGAACATTCTGGTCAACGGCCTGATGACGCCCCACAAGGCCGAAAAGCCAGGCATGGAAGTGGCCGTTGCGGAAGACGTTCCGTCGGGTGACGCGGAGACAGCGCCTGTTGCCGATGTGAAGCCGGATTGGGGCACCGTCATTCCAGTGGCTGACCTCGCGGCGGGCGAAAAGATCCACACGCGCTGCCAGCAGTGTCACGATTTCTCCAAGGGCGGCCCCAACAAGATCGGTCCGAACCTCTGGGGCATCGTTGGCGCCAAGCACGCCCACATCGCCGACTACCCGTACTCGCCCGCAATCATGGCTCTCAAGGACAAGGACTGGGGCTATGACGAGTTCTATGCCTTCATGAAGAACCCAAAGGTCGCGATCCGGGGTACCAAGATGTCCTATGCGGGATTGTCCAAGCAGGAAGACCGCATCAATCTGATCGCGTATCTGCGCACACTTTCGGACGCGCCGCTGGCCATCCCTGCGCCCAATCCCGTGGCGCCACCAGCCGAGGCTCCGGCTGAAGGTGCCGCACCAGCCGACGGAACGGCTCCGGCAGAAGGCACATCGCCAGCCGATGGTGCATCCCCGGCCGAGGGCGCTGCCCCGGCAGCCACCGCAACCCCGGCTGCAGGCACTGCGCCAGCCACGCCAGCCCCGGCGGCCCCGACACCGGCTAAACCCGCTGGCGGAACGAAATAGGCTGCGCACGACACCAAGATGGCCAAGGGCGCACTCCTATTCCAGTCCATTGGCTATCCGCTTGAACTCTGGACGCCGCACCTGAAAAGGCTGCGTCCGGACCTCGACATCCGCACCGAGGACAGCCCCGGGCGCGCTGACGACATCCATTATTGCATCGCCTGGAAGCCGAGACCCGGCTCACTGGCATCGCTGCCCGCCCTGAAGGTCGTCTTCTCGATGGGTGCCGGCGTGGATGCCATCGTGGCTGACCCGACCTACCCCCGCAGCGTCCCGCTCTCCCGCGTCGTGGACCCGACCCTCAGCCAGTCGATGACCGAGTATATCGTGCTCAATGTGCTCTACTGGCACAGGCGCATGCACGACCTGCATTCGCTGCAGCGCCTGCGCAAGTGGCGCCAGATCGCCTCGCCGCGGGCAGAACATGTGCGTGTCGGCATTCTGGGCTTTGGCGTGCTCGGACAGGCTGCAGCGGCCGCACTCAAGGCGCTGAACTACCGCCTTTCGGGATGGAGCCAGACGCCAAAGCAGGCGGACGGGATCACGACATTCCATGGCACGGACGGTCTCGTCCCGTTCCTCAGCCAGAGCGATATACTCGTTTGTCTCCTGCCGCTGACGCCCGATACGCGGGGCATCCTCGACGCGAAGCTCTTTGCGAGCCTTCCACCGGGAGCTTGCGTGATCAACGCAGCGCGCGGCGGCCATCTCGTCGAGGACGACCTCATCCGGGCCCTCGATTCAAACCACTTGCGAGGCGCCACGCTTGACGTGTTTGCCACCGAACCGCTGCCTGAAACAAACCCGCTCTGGGCCCACCCCAAGGTAGTCGTGACGCCTCATTCCGCGGCGGCAACCGATCCTGCGGCATTCATGGCGCACGTTGCACGCACGATCACGCGCGTCGACGACGGATTGCCGCCGGAAAACCTCGTGGACTTTGCCCGCGGTTACTGAACGCGCCCGTAGCGTCCCTGAAGCATGCTGAAGATGGCACGGATCGTCTGCGCCTCTGCGCCAAGCGGCCGGCCAGGGCGCGCTCGATCATTCCATGCCGCGATGTCGAAATGTGCAAAGCTCGTGGCCTTCTCGACAAACCGCTCGAGGAAGAGCGCCGCCGTGATCGCACCCGCATTGGGGCTCCCCGGACTGTTCGTTAGGTCGGCAACCTTGCTTTCAATGAGCTCCGCATAGCCACGCCAGAGAGGCAAGCGCCACATGGCATCGCTCTCGCGCGTCGATGCGGCTGAAAGCTGCTCGGCAAGCGCATCATCCTGCGTGAAAAACGGCGGCAAGTCGAAGCCGGTCGCAACACGTGCAGCACCCGTCAACGTCGCCATGCAGATCAGCAGGTCCGGCGCCTCCAGGTCGGCTTCAGCAAGCGCATCGGCCAGCACCAGACGGCCTTCGGCATCCGTGTTGCCGATCTCGACGGTCAGGCCCTTGCGGCTGCGGAACACGTCGCCCGGACGATACGCATCCCCGGAAATACTGTTCTCGACAGCGGGGATCAGCACGCGCAAGGCCACCGGAAGCTTCGCATCCATCACCATGTGCGCAATTCCCAGCACCGCAGCAGCGCCGCCCATATCCTTCTTCATGGTCAGCATCGCACTCGATGGCTTGATGTCGAGCCCGCCAGAGTCGAAACAGACACCCTTGCCCACAAGCGTCACGCGCGGATGCTGGCCCTCGCCCCACCTGAGGTCGATCAGCCGCGGCGCACGGGTCGATCCGGCACCCACAGCCCAGATCAGGGGGAAATTCTTCGCCTGCAGCTCCCTCCCCTCGATCACCGAAGCCTTGGCACCATGCGCAGATGCAAGCTGCAGGACCGCTGCCGCAAGTTCTGCGGGGCCCATCTCGTTGGCGGGCGTATTGACGAGATCCCGCGCAAGGAAAAGCCCGTCCGCAACGCGCATCACCTGCCCGCGATCGGCATCCTCCGGCCACACAAGCACGGCGCCATCCTTCGGCTTGTCAGCACCCTTGTAGCGCGAAAAACGGTAATGCCCCATCGCCCAGCCAAGAGCCAGCATCGTGCCTCCGCGATTGGCTGGCACCGTGTCAAGACGGTAGCGACCATCGGGCAAGAGGCCCGGCAAGGCGGCACACTGGAAGGGATCGTCATCGCGCCCAAGGCCAAACACGACGCCCGCCAGGCCACCATCGGCTCCAGGCAAGTGCAGTACCTTGCCCGCGGCAGCCTTGAACGCGCAGGATTTGAGCCAAGCCGCATGTGGCTTCAGCACGCCCTCGAGGCAGGCCTCCAGCATTGCTGGCGTGACCGCGTGGATGGGTATGGCGCCCGGAGCATCGGCGGTGAAATGACGTTGGCTGCTCATTACGAAGGCCTCTGCAGTACAGATGGAAAGGGATTGGGACAATCTCTGCTCATCTCAGCCCTGACGCGCCGGGATCGCGGCAGCAGCCATGGCCAGAAGCGCAAAGGCGGTGGCGTAGTAGCCCACAACCTGGGGCGAGGCAAAGCCGTTCAGCACGAGAAGCCCCGCCCCGCCAGTCGCAAGCACAACGCCAAGCAGCCGCGTGAGGCTAACCCCCTTCACGCCCTCCGCTCGCCACAGCAGCACACCGGCTGAGAAAAGCAGCACCGCCATCGCAGGCGGGATCATCGGCTTGATGGCAAGCTTGAGGCCAAGCGCCTGCGTGACAAGCATCACGCAGGTCAGGTTGATCGCCACGATCTGTGAAAGGTTCAGGATCAGGAACGGCCTCAGGCAGTCAGCCGCCGCAAGTGCACGGTAACGCCAGAGCGCAAGGAACGCACCGGCAAGGCCGGCCACCGCGGCAAAATTCGCAACCATGAGCACCGAACTCGCCCGCGTGCCGATGACGGTCATGCGCCCGAGTATGTCCCACTGGATGACAGTGCGATTGGGAATGATGTCGTAATACTGCGACACCAGCGCAGTCGGCACGATCCCGAGCACGATCATCACGATGCAGCTGAAGACAGGCGCCTTTTGCTTCACGGATGCGCCCCCCTTGCGTCCGTTACGGGCTGGATCCACCGTAAAAGCGTTGAGCCCCCGGATGCAAGGGCAGACGGCCCACAGACGAGGCTTTCCTCGCGTCAATCGACCCGGCGAACGGAACACGCGCCGCCAGGTCCTGCTGGTTCTCGCGTGCCCAGAAGGCGCGCAGGATCTGCTCGACCACCAAAGGATCCTGAGACCGATGGACAACCCAGACACTGGCAACGCCAAGCGCCTGGACCTGTCGAGACGTGCGATAGGTCCCCGCCGGCAGGCTGACTTTCGCGTAGAGGGCGTTTCCACGCGTCAGCTTTTGCAGCGTGCGGTTGTCGACCCCAAGCAATCGCCCCTGCCCGCGGCGGAACAGAGGCTCCAGGCTGCGCGCGGGCGTCACGCCAAGAACAAAGATCGCATCGACCTTGCGCGCCCGGAGGCTTTCGGCAGCCTGCTCGACACCCATCCGGCGCACTTTGAGCGAACTGAAACCCACCCCGGCAGCCCCCAGAAGATTGCGCGCAGTAAACTCGGTATCGGCTGTTGAATTGTCGATGGCAATCCGACGTCCCTTCAGGTCCGAGAGGCGCCGGACCCGGGATTGCGGCGACACCACAACATGAAGAACCTCGTCATGCAGGCGCGCCACGGCGCGAAGGTCCTTGAGCCCCCCTGAGTTCGCAAACGGACCGGAGCCTTTCATGGCGGCCAGCATCACATCGCCCTGGACAAGCGCAGCCTGCACCGTACGCGCTTCCATGGCCAGTGCATTGGAGACCGAACCGCCAGACGAGCGCGCGGTGGCAATAAGCCCCCGCGGCCCGCAAAGGCCGACCGTCTCGCAGCGCCCCAGGCCCGGCGGATGACTGACCGTGATGGCAATGGCCTCTCCAGCCTGCATGTAGGACCCGCCCACGGGCCCCGTCGCGATGACAAAGGGGATACGATCCACCTCCGGCGGCTCTTGGGCAAATCCGGGCCGCATGCCCCCCAAGACCGCGAAAACCGCGATGGCCAGGGGCAGAACCTTGGAGATGAAGGAAAGGGGTGCGCGCATGTCGACAGATCATGCCCCCGCGCGCCCCGCCGCGCAAACCGCGTTTACGCGGGATTAGGCTTAAACATTTGTTATGCGCTTGGAAGCCAGATTGGGGAGCTTTCGCTGAGCGTCTCGCGTGCCAACGCCTCCGCTCGGCAAGAATGTCCAGGAGTGACAAGAAATGGGTACCAACATGCGCCGGAGCCTGACCCTGACCGCCAGCCGGATCGCGATCGTCGCAGCCGCCATGACCCTGAGCGGATGCGGCGGAATGGGTTTCCTCACGGGATCTGACGATCCGGAAGCCCCGCAACTCGTGATGCCAAACCCGCAGGATGCCGCCAGCAGTGCCGCCTACTGGGGCGCCCTGTATGATGCCGACCGCAACAATGTCGATGCGGCAGTCCAGTTTGCCCGCCACCTGCGTCAGGTGGGCGGCGCGACGCAGGCCGTTACCCTCCTCAAGGAGGTCGTCATGCGCGCACCCGACAACGAGAATGTCCTGTCCGAATATGGCAAGGCGCTGACCGAGGCCGGCCGCCCGGCCGACGCCATTCCGTTCTTCTCGCGCGCCCTGCAGAGCGAGCGGCGCGACTGGACCGTTCTGTCCGCTTATGCTGTTGCGCTCGACCAGACAGGCAACCACAAGCAGGCGCAAGCCAACTATGAGAGCGCCCTCAAGATCTCTCCCCGCAATGCCATCGTTCTGGCAAACCTCGCTATGTCCTTCGTACTCGAGGGGAACCTCGCACGCGGTGAGGAAATCCTGCGCGAGCTCGTTTCAAGGCCCGATGCGACGCCACAGGCCCGCCAGAACCTCGCAACGATTGCATCCCTGAGGGGCAACCGCGCCGAGGCAGAGAGCCTCTTGCGCCAGGACCTGTCCCCGGCTGATGCGCAAAACAACCTCGCCATCATGCAGCAGCTGAGCAGCACCAACGCCCCCGCACCCAAGAAGCCGGAACCGGAGGCCCCGCTCGCTGTAGCGCCGGCCCCGGCCCCGACCCCGTCCATCGCTGCAGAACCTGCAGCCAAGCCTGCACTGGTGATCCCGGCAACCCCGCCCTCAAAGCCGGACACAGCGGCACCAGTCATGCAGCAACCCGAGACTGAGAAGACGGCATCACTCATTACCCCACCCTCAAGCCTCCTCCAGCGCCCCGGCGACAGCGTGGTGCCTCTGGCAAAACCTCGCGACGCCACCTCCCTGCCCCTGCCAACGCGGCTGCAAGCACAGGGAGAAGAGCCGGCCGCGACTGCCGCCATTGTCGCAGCGCCACAGCCCACCCCGCGGCGCTCCATTGCCACGATGCAGCCCATTCGCGATGACGCCCCAACTGCACCGCGGATCTCACCGCCGACAGCACAACCGCCCTCTGTCACCGAGCCCAGGGTGACCATGTCGACCCCCGCCCCCGCAACGCCACCGGCTGCCCTGCGCCGGTCTCAAGACGTCGACACGATGGCCGGATCCGATAGCGTCGAAGTGGCCGCCAGCACGTTCTGAGCGAACGTTTCTCCAATGAGAAAGGGCCGCGCCTGTCAGGCGCGGCCCTTTTTCTTTGCCCCAGGATTTGTACCCGGCCTACCGCCTACAGCTTCATGATCTTGATGACGGCAGGTCCGATGATGACCGCAAACAGGACCGGCAGGAAAAAGATGATCATGGGAACGGTCAGCTTGGCCGGCAGGGCAGCAGCCTTTTTTTCCGCCTCCATCATGCGCATCTCACGGTTCTCCAGCGCCATGACGCGCAGCGCCGTGCCCAGGGGGGTTCCGTAACGCTCGGCCTGGATCAGCGAGGTACACACGGCCTTCACGCCAGGATGCCCGCAGCGCTTCGCAAGATTCTCGTAAGCCTGCCGTCGATCAGGCAGATAGGAAAGTTCCGCGGTGGTCAGGGCGAACTCCTCGGCCAGCTCGACCGACTGCGTCCCAACCTCGGTCGCCACCTTGTTGAAGGCGGCCTCGACGGACATGCCCGCCTCCACGCAGATCAGCAGAAGATCGAGGCCATCCGGAAACGCCTTCATGATCGAAGCCATGCGCTTGTCGATGACGTTCTGGACAAAAAGATCCGGCAGATAGAAGCCGACAAACGCAATGCCAACCGCAATGGCCACCTTGACCAGCGGCTGCATGCCTAGCTTGAGCACGACAAAAAGGTAGAAGATCGCCACAATGAACATGATGATCGGCATGACAAAGCGGAAGAACAGGAACGTATAGACGGCCGTTGGACCACGAAAACCGGCACGGCTCAGCTTGTCCTTCGTTCCCGCGGTTTCCAGTATGTTGCGCAGGTTCAGCCGATCAACGATCTGACGGACAAGGTTGCTCGAGGCCGGCCGCATCTGCGCACGGCGCCCCCCCGAATCGCGTAGGGCCGCGCGCAATTCATCGCGACGCGCAGCAACCGACTTCATGCGGGCACTCAGCCTGTCCGTTTCCAGATACGGCAGAAGCATCGTTACGACGGTGGCAAAAACCGCGACCACGACCAGCCCCGTGACCATGAATTCCGGGTCGAGCACCAGCCTGATTATCTTGTCCATGGTTGCGGCCCTCGCCTCAGAATTTGAAGTTGATCATCTTCTTCATCACAAAGATGCCCATCGACATCCAGATGAGGCTGCACAGCAGGATGAAGTTGCCGACACGGTCGGTGAACAACAAAACGATGTAGTCAGGCGACGCGAAATAGACGAGCACGCAAACGATGAACGGCAGCGAACCTATGATGCCCGCCGAGGCCTTGGCTTCCGACGACATCGCCTGGATCTTTCCCTGAAGGCGCTTGCGGTCCCGTAGAACGGCCGAAAGGTTGCTCAGCGCTTCAGCCAGGTTGCCGCCGGTCTTCTGCTGGATCACGAGCACGATCTGGAAAAAATTTACCTCCGGAAGGGGCATGCGCTGGTACATGCGCCGCAACCCCTCCTCCAGTGTCACGCCAACCTTCAGGCCCTCGATGATGCTCTTGAATTCAGGTCCCACAGGATCGGGGGATTCGGCCGCAATGATCTTGAGGCACTCATTCAGCGGCAGGCCAGACTTGACGCCGCGTACGATGACATCGATAGCATTCGCGAACTCACGCAGGAACGCCTTTTTGCGCCGCCCGACAGAAAGCATCAGGAACCAGCGCGGAAAGCCGAACCCTGCCACGGCCCCGGCACCGAGCGCGACATAGAATTCATAACCCATCAGCACGAACAGCAGCACCGCGCCAATTCCAAGCGCGGATGTCATCACGACGAAGCTGCGCGGTTCCATCGACCAGTCGGCCTGCTGCAGCAAGGCTGACAGGGTGGGCTTCGCGTTTGCGCTAGACTGCTTCCTCTCGGCTTCCTTCAGCGAAGCCTCGACTTGCTTGCGTCGCTTGGCGGCCAGGTCACCTGCCGCCTCGCCCTTGCCCGACCCGGCACGCGTCCCGGCGGTTCTGGCGACCGCCGCAACGCGCTTGGTCTTGCGGACGACCGGCTCGGCAGCCTCGACAAGGAAAAGCGCCATGCCACCGACGAACAGCCCGACCGAAACCGCCGTGAAGATCATGACAAGGATGATTGTGTCCATGGCGGTACCACGTCTCTTTCAGGAATTGCCTAACTCTTGCGTGCAGCCGCCTCGATAGCCTCGAGCAGTTCCTGCTCGCGGTTGTAATAGCGGGCCCGCTCCCAGAACGCTGGACGCGAGATGCCCGTGCTGACATGCCGCCCACGGACGCGCCCGCTTTCGTCTTCGCCCTGGATCTCATAAAGGAAAAGGTCTTGGGTAATCACCACGTCGCCTTCAAGGCCAATCACCTCGGTGACATGCGTGATGCGACGCGAACCGTCACGAAGGCGCGCGGCCTGGACGATCACGTCGATGGCGCCGACCACCATTTCACGGATTGTCTTGGACGGCAGGTTGTAGCCACCCATCGTGATCATGGATTCAATACGTTGCAGCGCCTCGCGCGGCGTATTGGCGTGAAGCGTTCCCATCGACCCGTCGTGGCCCGTGTTCATGGCCTGCAACAGGTCGAACGCCTCGGGTCCGCGGACTTCGCCGACGATGATGCGTTCAGGACGCATGCGCAGACAGTTCTTGACGAGGTCACGCATGGTGATCTCACCCGTGCCCTCAAGGTTCGGCGGACGCGTTTCGAGGCGGACCACATGCGGCTGCTGCAGCTGAAGTTCGGCCGCGTCTTCGCAGGTAATCACGCGCTCGTCAGCATCGATGAAACCGGTCATGCAATTGAGCAGCGTCGTCTTGCCCGAACCCGTACCGCCCGAGATCAGCACATTGCAGCGGACGTTCCCGATGATGCCCAGCACCGTCGCCCCTTCCGGCGAGATGGACCCGAACCGCTGAAGATCCGACATCTTCAGCTTGTCCTTCTTGAACTTTCGGATGGTCAGGGTGGGACCATCGATCGCAAGAGGCGGTGCAATCACGTTCACACGACTGCCATCAGGCAGACGCGCATCGCATATCGGAGACGACTCGTCGACACGCCGGCCAACCTGGCTGACGATGCGCTGACAGATATTCATCAGCTGCGCGTTGTCGCGGAACCGGACATTTGTCAGCTGGACCTTGCCCGACACTTCGATGAAGACACGGTCAGCACCATTGACCATGATGTCGGCGATGTCGTCTCGTGCCAGAAGCGGCTCCAGCGGACCATATCCCAGCACGTCGTTGCAGATGTCCTGCAACAACTGTTCCTGTTCGGCAATGGACATCACCACGTTCTTGATGGCGATGATTTCATTGACGATGTCGCGGATCTCCTCGCGGGCCGACGCGGCGTCAAGCTGGGCAAGCTGTGCCAGGTCGATCGTATCGATCAGCGCGTTGAAGATCGTCGTCTTGACTTCGTAATACTGCGACGAGCGCGTATCGATACTGACCGCTTGGGGCGGAAGCTCCGCCGGACGCGGCGGCGCCTTGGCCCCGCCAGCCTTCGCAGCAGGCAACGGCGGCGGCGCGGGCGGACGCTCGCGCGGCTGGACGTCGGCTCCGGTTCCTGATCGCTTGCCGAACATGCCCTGTTACGCCCTCTTCCGCCGCAGGAAGTCGAGACTGAGCCGGCCTGACGGTTTCTCATCTTGCCGCGGCGCACGTCCGGTGAGGATCTGCGCCAGATCGCGGAACAACTGCGCCGGCTTCGACTGCGCATTCAGCTCGGCAATTGCCTGGCCATTATTGTTGGCTGTTGCAAACACCTGAGGGTCAAAGGGCACCACGATCGACGGATCGCAGCCCATCGCATTCGCAAAGTCCTTGACCGGGATCTCGGGCCGCTTGGGCACGCCGACCTGGTTGAGGACGAATTTGAGCGGCTGGTCGTTCGGCCGGGCAAGGGTCAGGATCTCGTGCAGGTTCTTTCCGTTGCGCAGGCTGGAAAGCTCAGGCGTTGCCGTGATCACGATCTCGTCGGCGGACGTCAGCACCTGTTTCACCCAGGGCGACCATGTGTGCGGCAGGTCGACGACGACGCAAGGCGAAATCTGGCGCACAGCCTCGATGATGATCTCGACGGCCTCCGGCGTGATCTCCGTTTCCCGGTCGACAAGGGCCGGCGATATAAGAAGGCTCAGCCGATCCGTATGCCGAAGCAGCAGGCGCTCGAGCATTACCTCGTCCAGGCGCTCCGGACTGGTCAGTGCTTCCAGAATGCCCTGCCCGATGTCCTGGTTGAAATCGAGCCCGGTCGTTCCGAACGCAGTGTCGAGATCGATGACGGTCGTTGCAATCTTCTGGTCCTCGGCGACCGACCAGGCAACATTGTGTGCAAAGGTCGACGAACCGGAGCCGCCACGCGCGCCATAGAAAGCAAAGACCTTGCCGATCGGCCCAGCCGAATGACCATGATAGAGCGAAGCGACAGCCTCGATAACCTGGATCGGATTGAGCGGACTGACCAGATACTCGCTGATACCCTGGCGGATGAGTTCACGATAGAGCGCAACATCGTTCGAGCGCCCGATCACGATGACCTTCGTGCCGGGATCGCAGACATGCGCAAGCTTCTCAAGTTCGGTCAGGATCGCAGCGCCCTGCTCGCGCGTCTCCACCATGATGACATTCGGCGTGGAAGATTCGTTGAAATACTCGACGGCTCCGAAGACACCACCCATGTGCACGGTCAGGTGGGCCTTCGCCAGCCTGCGGTCTTGTCCCGCACGCTGGATGACGGCGCCGGTCTCGGGTGACTCGCAGAAGGCATGGATTGAAACGCGCGGGATCGGACGGTCCTGCAGCGCGGCGCCGAACGGCGTCTCACCCCTGTCCTGTGACCTCGACTTGCTCATGATGCGCTATACCTCAAGTTTCTCTGCGGGTCGGACAACCATCATTCCTTGGCAACATTCGAGACCTCGCCACCCTCCTGAGAGGATTCGGTCTGCGCCGCAGTCGGCTCACCCTTGCGATACTTGTCGAGGACGGTGCCCCGGCGCATCGCATCCGACGGATCCTGCTGCCGCGGCTGCAGCAGGTCGCGCGGGTCCTCGATCAGCGCCGCGAGGTTCTGCTGGTGGGCACAGGCGAAGTCTCGCAGCGCCAGGTTCCGCGGCTCCTCGCCCATGTTCTCGGTCCAGTTGTCATCGCAACTCTCGGCAACGGCCATGTCGGTCATGAACGTCAGGGAGACGGTGGCTGGACGTCCGGCCACTCCGGACTGCAGGGAATTGAAGCGGATCGCATCTTCGCCGACATGGGCAGTCGAAAGAATCCCGCGGATCTCGCGTAAAGCCGGCTCCGACGCCCCCGGACCCTCCGACGACACGCCAAGCGTTCCATAGCCACGCGCCTTCCAGAGTTCCGCGAAGGCTCTCACACGATCGATGTCACGAGCCTGCAGGCTCCCGTCAGCCCCAATGGGAACCACGATCGACGCAACCTGCGGCTCCACTCTGATCGGAAACCTGTTATTGACCTGCGGCAGCTGGTCAGCGCCATTCGCCAGCGGAAAGGTGCAGCCGGCAACAGACGAAGCCAAAAGGACGATGGCACCTATCTTGGACATGATCTTCATGATCTCGATCCTAACCCTGTCGTAATTGCCAAATTCTTGAGTGACCGGAAAAACGCTGTAAATCGAAGTTACTGAACCGTGAACCCTGCAGGCCCCTTGAGCTTTCCGTTGAGCTTGTCGCCCTTTCCGTACACGGCGTTCAGCCGCGACATGAAGACGGTCTCTGCGTCCGTCGGTGGCACGAAGCCGTCGACCGGTGTCGCAAGCGCCGTACGCGCGGCAGGCTTGACCAGATAAGGCGTCACGATGACGACCAGCTCGGTCTCGCCCGACTGGAA
>JBILGJ010000296.1:0-4002 GCA_044351125.1 Micropepsaceae bacterium | reverse complement strand
CGGGGTGATCCAGCAGCTCGACACGCCCGCGCGCATCTACCAGGAGCCTGCCAATGCGTTCGTCGCCGGCTTCATCGGCGAGAACAATGCGCTGCCGGGCAAGGTCGTTGCGATCAGGGGCGATGAGTGCGTCGTGGAACTGATCGGCGGGGCACGCGTGCGGGCGCTCAATGGCAATTGCACGGCAGCCGAGCAGACCGGCGTTGTCTGCGTGCGGCCCGAGCATCTTTCGATCTCGGCCGAGACGACGCCCGGCGGCAATCATGTTGCGGCGCTTGTCGAAGACTATATCTTCCACGGTGACCATGTTCGCGTGAAACTGTCCGCGCCGGGCATGGGTGAGATCTATGTGAAGACACCTGCGCACATGGGTGGCCTTCCGGCGAAGGGCGTGGCCGTCACGCTGTGCTGGGAGCCTGCTTCTGCCCGCGCATTCTCTTCCTGATGCCTTTGAACAAGACCAACATAAACAGCTGAGGAACAACCATGGGCCGGACGACCACGATCATCATCGCTGCTGCCGCCGCCGTCGTCATCCTTGCCGGCGTGCTGCTCTACATGCTCGGCCGGGGCGGCGAGAAAGCCGTCAACCAGCTCGATGCCGAACTGACGGACATGCAGTTGCCCGACGCCAACGGCACGGCGGGAGCGCCCGCGGGTACTGCGGGCGGTGATGCGCTGGTTGTCGTTTCCTGGGGCGGCGCCTACACCAAGAGCCAGATCGAGGCATACCACAAGCCGTTTGAGGCCAAGACCGGCACGCGGATCAATTCGGTCGACTACAATGGCGGGATCGCCGAGATCAAGGCGCAGGTCGAGGCCGGCAACGTGACCTGGGACGTCGTCGACATGGAGATCGCCGACGCGCAGCGCGCCTGCGACGAGGGCCTTCTCGAAAAGATCGACGCCGGGACGCTGCCGGCGGCACCCGATGGAACGCCCGCGATCCAGGACTTCGTCGCGAACGGCATCACGCCCTGCGCGGTGACCACGATCCTGTTCAGCCACATCGTTGCCTTCGACACGACGAAGTTCGAGGCGAAGATACCGTCGAAGCTTGCCGACTTCTTCGACGTCAAGAATTTCCCCGGCAAGCGCGGCATGCGCAAGACCAGCCCGAAGATCAACCTCGAGCTTGCGCTGCGTGCCGATGGCGTTCCGGGCGACAAGGTCTATGAGGTGCTGGGCACGAAGGAAGGCGTGGACCGCGCGTTCCGCAAGCTCGACACGATCAAGGACCACGTGATCTGGTGGGAAGCCGGCGCGCAGCCGCCGCAGCTCCTGGCCGATGGTGAAGTCACGATGACCACGGCCTATAACGGGCGCATCTTCGATGCCATGGTCATGGAGAACAAGCCCTTCAAGATCATCTGGGACGGGCAACTGCTGGAACTCGATGTGCTTGGCATCGTCAAGGGCACGAAGAACCTGGACAAGGCCATGCAGTTCGTCGCCTTCGCCACGGACACACAGCGCCTGGCCGACCAGGCCAAGTGGATCGCCTATGGCCCGGCGCGCAAGTCGTCGCTGCCGCTCGTGGGCAACCATGCCGACAAGGGCATCGACATGAAGCCGCACATGCCCAATTCGCCCGAGAACGCGGCGAATGCCATCCAGATCGACTTCCTCTGGTGGGCGGACCGCCAGGAAGAGCTGAACCAGCGCTGGGCGGCGTGGCTCGCGAAATAGCCGGCAGGGGCTGAATTGGGGGGACATGTTGAAGTGAGCATGACGGGGCGGGTCAGTCTTGCAGAACAGTACCGGCGCTCGGGCCAGCGGGCGCGGCGGACGACGTTCATGCTCGTGCTGCCGCTGCTTGCGTTCCTTGTGGTCTCGTTCGTGCTGCCCATCGGCTCGATGCTGATGCGCAGCTTTGGCGACAGCACGGTGGCCGACATCCTGCCCCGCACGGCGGCCGCCCTGCGTTCGTGGGACGGCAAGGGCCGGCCTCCCTTCAGCGCCTATTCGGCGCTGGCCGACGACCTGTCGCGCGCCAATCGCACGGGGCAGATCGGCAAGGTCGCCACGCGCATGAATTTCGAGCGGGCGGGCATGCGCTCGCTGCTGATCAAGACCGCACGCGAGGCTCACGCCTTCGTGCCGCCCTATGCGCAGGCCTTCAACCAGATCGACCTGCAGTGGAGCGATCCGGAGGTGTGGGGCGCCTTGCGGCACGCCAGCGCCTTTGGCAGTTCGGGCTATTATGTCTCGGCGCTGGACCAGGCGCGCAAGGCTGACGGGACCTGGGTTCCCAAGCCCGAGGAAGAGCAGATCTACCTCACGCTGTTCGCGCGCACACTGGTGGTGGCTGCCGGCGTGACGGCGCTGTGTTTCCTGCTGGGCTATCCACTGGCCTATTACATTGCACATCTCGACGAGCGGCGACGCAACCTTGTGCTGATCCTGGTGCTGCTGCCGTTCTGGACGTCGCTGCTCGTGCGCACGACGGCGTGGATTGCGCTGCTGCAGACCAACGGTGTCGTCAATGACGTGATTGCGTCTGTGGCGGGCGAAGAGGCCCGCATGGCGCTGATCCACAACATGACGGGCACGATCATCGCGATGACGCATATCCTGCTGCCCTTCATGGTGCTGCCGACCTATAGCGTGATGCTGTCGGTGCCGCCGGCCCTGAAGCGGGCGGCTGTGTCGCTGGGCGCGGCACCCTGGACTGCGTTCTGGCGCGTCTATTTCCCGATGACCCTGCCGGGTGCGGCGGCGGGTGGGCTTCTCGTGTTCATCCTGGCGCTTGGCTACTACATCACGCCGGCGCTTGTCGGCGGGCGCACGGGTCAGCTGATTTCCAACATGATCGAGTTCCACATGAAGACGTCGCTCAACTGGGGGCTGGCCGCAGCGCTGGGCGGGCTGCTGCTTGCCACGGTCCTCGTGCTCTATGCCTTCTATGCGCGGCTTGTCGGCATGAACAGGCTGAGGCTCGGCTGACCATGGCAGACAAGGGCAAGCGCTGGGACCAGACACCTCTCGAGGCGGGCGTGAACCGCTGGTTTGCGTATGGCGTGCTGTTCTTCCTGATTGCGCCGCTGCTGGTGGTGATCCCGCTCTCGTTCAATGCCGAGCCCTATTTCAGCTTCACCGACAAGATGCTGACGCTGCAGCCGGACGGGTTCTCGCTGCGCTGGTACCGCGACATCCTCGAGAACCCGCAATGGCTCGAGGCGATGCGCAACAGCGTCATCATCGGGCTGTGCTCGACGGCTCTGGCGACCGTTCTGGGCACGCTGGCGGCCATGGGGCTTGCGCGCAGCAACATGCCGTTCCGCGATTTCTTCATGGCGCTCTTGATCTCGCCCCTGATCGTGCCGATCGTGATCTCGGCGGCGGGCATGTATTTCTTCTACTCGACGGTGGGGCTTGCGCAGACGACGCTGGGCATCATCCTCGCGCACACGGCGCTGGGCGTGCCTTTCGTCGTCATCACGATGACGGCCACGCTGTCGGGCTTCGACAACAACCTGATCCGCGCCTCGGCAAGCCTCGGGGCCGATCCCTTCACGACATTCTTTCGGGTGACATTGCCGCTCGTGGCGCCGGGCATGGCCCCGAGCAACGCACCATCCCGCGCCAGATGTGGTCCGGGATCCGCGAGCAGATCAGCCCAACGATCCTGGCGGTCGCCACCCTGCTGATCGTGTTCTCGACACTGCTGCTGCTGACGGTCGAGATGCTGCGGCGGTGGAATGCGCCTGCGAAGGGCTAAAGCAGGGCGTGATGCGTGAGGGAGGGGTTGCCCTACCCGCTCCAGTTTTCCTCGCCGTCATGGCCGCGTCGCGCGGCAGCGCGAACCGGCCACCCAGAATATCCGCAAGCCATGCTGGCGTCCTCGCAGCGTCTCAGAGTTATTCGCCGGGCGTACGCCAGCGAGCCGGGAGCCCGCTGACCCAGCATCACCTCTGCGCAAGCGGGGTCCCGGATCGCTCGCTTTGCTCGCGTCCGGGATGACGGGGAAAAAGGGGGCGTGATGCGTGAGGGAGGGGTTGC
>JBILGJ010000295.1:0-4006 GCA_044351125.1 Micropepsaceae bacterium | reverse complement strand
GGGGAAGATGGGCCACACCGTGCATACGGTAGGCAACGGGCGTGAGGCACTGGAAGCCTTGGCTGCACGCGCCTTTGACATCGTGCTCATGGATGTCCACATGCCCGAAATGGATGGCCTGGAGGCAACACGTCGCATCCGCGAGGCCGAAAAGGTAGGCCGCCGCAAGTCACGAACACCCATCGTCGCCCTCACCGCCAGCACCCTCGAAGGTGACCGGCAGGTCTGCATCGATGCCGGCATGGACGACTTCCTCGCAAAGCCGCTCGATCCGCAGGCCCTGACGGCCGTGTTCGATCGATATGTTCTTGGCCAGTCTGGCGCCCGGAGCGCCTAGTCAGGCGGAAGTCGCGACTGCCGGATCCACTCGAGAGCGCACGCAATCACCGCGATCCCGCCGACCCACATGGTCAGGACGAAAACCTCGGCATAACCCTGGGTCTTGATCATCTCGCCAAGCGCGCCCCGCCCGAGCGTGCCGATCAGCATCGTGAGTGAACTGAACACGGCGAACTGCACGGCCCCATGCAGCCGGCTCGACAGCGATGAGAGATAGGCGACAAAAACGGCGCCAGCGAAACCTGCGGCAACATTCTCGCCGGCAATGGCCGTCATCAGGCGCAGCATCCGGGGATCCATGCCCGCACCCTCGCCAAGGGCCATCAGGCCTGTGAAGGTCAGGAAGCCATCAATGCCGGGGCTGCCGACAGCAAGGTCGGCATAAAGCAGGTTTGTGACGGCCGCCGCGACGGCTCCCGTGATCATCGACGCCATGCGGCCGACCCGGACCATCGCCCATGCCGCAATCGAGACGCCTGCGATGAGCATGACGACGCCGAATGTCTTCGAGGCGAAAGCCACCTCTGTCTTCGTGTATTGCAGTTCCGTCAGATAGAACGGGAAGGCGAAGGGCCCCCAAACGGCATCGGTAAGCCGGTAGCTGAGGATGACGGCCAGCACCAGGACGGCGGCCCACTTGAGCCGGTTCATGAGCTCCACGAACGGCTCGACGATCGCCTCGTAGAGGCGGTCCGTGGAAGCCGTGACACGCCCCGGGTATTGCAATCGGTCCAGGAACGTTCGTCCGGCCGGAAGATGTGCGATCGCCGCCGCAAGCGCACAGGGAAAGATCACGGTTGCAATCACGATGATCGGCCCGAAGGTCTGGGTGAATGCCTTCGCATCAGGCGGCGGGTCTGAAGCAACCGCACTGGCCATGAATGACACCAGCGTGATCGCAGCCCACGCCCACGCTGCCAGAACGGCAAGCACGACCGAGGCCCGCAAGTGCGCCGACGCAAGGCTCGCAGGCACCTTGATGGATTCGCGCGACCGGTCGATGACCGGTTCCGGCGCAGCCAGCGCGCCAATGGTCGCCAGCAGCATGATCAGCCCGCCAATGCCAAACACGATGTTCCAGGGCAGGGCATCGGCGAGAAAAAGCGCGCCCGCCCCGCCAATGAAGGCCGCAACCCGATAGCCAAACTGGTACACGGCTGAGAGCAGGTCGATGGGTGAAGCCGCGTCGGCGACCTCGATACGCCACGTATCGATCGAGATGTCCTGCGTGGCCGAGGCAAATGCACCAGCCGCCGCTGCAATCGCCATGACCGCAAGGCCACTCGATGGATCGCTTGAGGCAATGACAAAGATGCTCGCCGCAATCGCGCATTGGCAGGTCAGGATCCACCCGCGCCGCCGACCGAGTCGGGCAAAGGGGAAGGGCGGTGCAAGGTTGACGACAGGCGACCAGAGAAACTTGAACGCATAGGCAAGCCCGATCCAGGACAACACACCGATTGTCGCAAGATCGACATTCGCCGCACTGAACCAGGCATTGATGGTGCCTGTAAGCAGGGCAAAGGGCAGCCCCGCGGAAAACCCGAGCGCCGTCATGGTTGCTGCCTTGCGGCTGCCAAGCGTGCGTGCAGCACGCAAGAGTAAATTCGAGGACTGGGTCTTGTCCGGACCGGAAGCGTCTGCCATACGGGAATCCTAGCAAATCTGTAACGGCATCGACAGGCTTGCCCGCTTCTCATCGTTAAGTCCAGCACCCGGCGTTAAGGCGCCGGACTTGCAACCAATCCTTTGCCAAGCCCCCTGTTGCTCATTTAAACTGCGCTATCGAACCACCTGTGCGAGACGACCCGACACTCGCCGCAACGAATGTATGAATATGATGTCTGCGCAAGACGCGGCGCCGAGTGACCTCTCCGGAACCGAAGATCCCCTGCTCGACACGGCTGGTGCGCTTGAGGCGCGCCTTGCCACGACCGAGGCCGAGATCGAAGCCGCACAGCGCCTGCGCTACGAGGTCTTCTATCTTGAAATGAACGCAACGCCCTCACCCGAGATGCAGGCGCAGGGACGCGACTTCGACCAGTACGACCCCTACTGCCGGCATATGCTCGTGGTCGATCGCGCGCACGGTGACCGGATCATCGGAACCTACCGCCTGACAAGCGGCGAGGCTGCCGCTCGTTCGCCTCATGGCTTCTACACGGCCGGCGAGTATGACATCAGCGATATGCTCAGGCAGCGCAAGGGCCAGAAGCTGCTGGAACTCGGCCGTTCATGCGTGCTCAAGGATTACCGCACGGGACCGACGATGCAGCTGCTGTGGCGGGGCATCTTCGTCTATCTCCTGCGCCACAAGATCGACCTGATGTTCGGCTGCGCCTCGCTGCCCGGCACGGACCCGTCGCAATTGGCGCTGCAGCTGTCCTTCCTCTACCATTTTCACCTGGCGCCTCCGGGTGAGATCGTCAACGCACTGCCCGACAGGGCAGTTCCCATGAACATGATGCCGAAGGAAGCCATTGACGAGGCCGCCGCACTCCACGCGCTGCCGCCGCTGGTCAAGGGCTACATCCGCTCTGGCGCCAGGGTGGGCAACGGTGCGGTAATCGACCACCAGTTCGGGACCACCGACGTCTTCATCTATTTCCCGATCTCCAATCTCAACCCGCGCTGGGCCGCACATCTCAGGCGCAAGAGCTCGGCCGACAAGTCGGGCAAGACTGGCGATGCTCCTTGACGCAAGGGAATTGCAGGCCTTTTACGAAACCCGTCTCGGGCAGGCATCCGCAAAGTTCATCCGAAGGCGTTTGCGCGAACTCTGGCCGTCCGTGCGCGGCGAAGCCGTCGCCGGCATTGGCTACGCGCATCCCTACCTGAGGCCATTCCGCTCCGAGGCCGCACGCACCCTCTGCCTCATGCCAGCCCAGCAGGGTGCGCAGCACTGGCCACCACATGCGCCCAACCTGACGGCGCTCATCGATGAGGCAGCCATCCCGCTGCCGGATGCCAGCATTGACCGGATCATCGTGGCCCATCTTGTCGAGAACACCGAGTCGTTGCGACCGCTCCTGCGCCAGATCTGGCGCGTCCTGACACCTTCGGGCAAGGTCATCTTCATCGTGCCCAACCGCACAAGCCTGTGGGCCCAGTTCGAGACGACGCCCTTTGGCCATGGACGTCCCTTCACGCGCACGCAACTCCACGCGCTGCTTGCAGATGCGCTGTTCACGCCCACGGCCACAGCCTCCACGCTGTTCATGCCGCCCTTTGGCGCCAGCTGGCTGCTGCGCTCGGGGACAAGATGGAACGGCTGGGGCCAGACGCTCTGGCCCAAACTTGCAGGCGTACACCTCATGGAAGCCACCAAGGAAGTAATGTCGATCGCGCCCATCAAGGGCCATCGTCAGCGCGTACCGTTCAGGCCGGTCCTGGCGGGCCAGGCGACCGCGAAAGCAGGAAGATCGCAGACTCCGCCATCAGGTTGTCCCAATAGCCCGGGCGCGTGACCTCCCGCACATCACCACCTTCGTCCACCGCGAGGGCGCGGTCCACGCGCGCACCGATGGCCTCGGCAAGCACCACAAAGTCGGCGATCGTGCAGAGGTGGATGTTGGGTGTCTCATACCAGTCATGGCTGAGAATTCCCGTCTTCGGCATGCGGCCCGAAAAGAAGATCCGCGTACGAACCTTCCAGAACCCGAAATTC
>JBILGJ010000294.1:0-4010 GCA_044351125.1 Micropepsaceae bacterium | reverse complement strand
GCCGCTTCATCGCGAGAACCGGATCCGGAGGATCACGGCCGCGACCTACCAGTCCGCATCGGGTGCCGGCGCGGCGGCAATGGAAGAGCTGCGACTGTCAACACAGGCTCATCTTGCGGGGCAGACATATGTGCCCAAGGTCCTGCCGCATCCTTACGCCTTCAATGTGTTCAGCCACAATACCGCCGTCGACCCGTCGTCGGGAGACAACGACGAGGAAACCAAGGTCGCGCGGGAACTCAGGCGCATCATGGATACACCCGAGCTTGCCATCGGCATCACCTGCCTGCGGGTTCCGGTCCTGCGCGCCCACACGATCGTGATGTCGGTCGGGTTCGAAAAACCCATTCGGCCCGAAGCCGTCCGGGAGATCCTTGCCGCGGCACCAGGGGTCGTGGTGGTGGATGACCAGGCCCGCAACCATTTCCCGATGCCCGTCGAGGCCACCGGTCGCGACGATGTTCTGGCCGGACGTTTCCGTGTCGATCGCAGCGATCCCGAGGGACGCACGGTGTCCATGATCGTCGTGGGGGATCAACTCCTGAAGGGAGCCGCACTTAATGCGGTGCAGATCGCCGAATTGCTTCTCAAGCCGGGTGTTTACCCCAACCGGCCGGTAGGCTAGAGGCTAGCAGGCATTCATGGCCAGAGGGGGCGTCTCATGCAGGTTCTGCTGACCGGATCGGCTGGCTTCATCGGCTACCACGTGGCCGAGGCCCTCCTGGCACGGGGTGACACGGTCATCGGCGTCGACAATCTGAACTCCTATTACGACGTCAAGCTCAAGCACGATCGCCTTGCCCAGCTGCAGGCGCGTCCCGGCTTCAGCTTCGTGGCTGCAGACATATCGGACCGTCCGGCCATCGAGGCCATCGTCCGCCAGCACCCCGGCATCACCCATGTCGTGCATCTTGCGGCGCAGGCGGGCGTCCGGCACTCGCTGGTCGATCCTTATGCCTATGTCACCTCGAACGTAATGGGACAGGTGGTGATGCTGGAAGCGGCGCGCGCGCTGGGCCGCCTCGAGCACTTCGTCTATGCCAGTTCTTCGTCAGTCTATGGGGGCAACACCAAGCTGCCGTTCTCGGTTGGTGACGAAACCGAACGCCCCAATTCGCTTTACGCGGCAACAAAGAAGGCCGACGAACTGATCGGCCATACCTATGCGCACCTGTATGGACTTCCCTCGACCGGCCTGAGGTTCTTTACGGTTTATGGCCCATGGGGACGGCCTGACATGGCGGCCTTCCTGTTCACTGATGCGATCATGAAGGGCAAACCCATTCGCGTTTTCAACGATGGCAACATGTGGCGGGACTTCACCTATGTCGACGATATCGTCGCTGGCGTGCTGGCTGCCATGGCGCGCAAGCCGTCGAATTCTCCGCCGCACGCTGTCTACAATCTTGGCAATCACAAGTCCGAGAAGCTCACAGACTTCATCGCCGAGATCGAGCGCGCACTGAACCGCAAGGCCAGCTACCAGTTCGAGCCCATGCAGCCTGGCGATGTCGAGCGCACGTATGCCGACATTGATGCCTCTCGGCGCGACCTCGGCTTTGATCCCAAGACACCCATCAGGGAAGGGGTTCCCCGCTTCGTGCAGTGGTATCGCGGGTATTACGGCATCTGACGCCCTGTCGCCTTCAGGCTTTCTGTGCGCCAGGCTTGCCAGCCTCGATCATGAAGGACGCAAGCGTCTTTCCGCCCGATACCGGCGCTCGGACCGTATCGACGGTGCGCAGGTCGACGGCCATGCCCCGGCTGTCGATGCGACACATTGCATAACCGCGATGCCGGCTCTCGAAGTACTTCACATGCGGGTTCTGCGGCAGAAGTGCCGAGAACTGCTCGTAGGACACGCCCGCCGATGAAATCGAGGAGGCCACGAGCTCCGTCGCCACGATGCGGCTGTCGCTGCGCTCAAAATCCTCACGGACATCATTGACCCAGAAGGAATGAATGTCGCCGGTCACGAAAACAACATTGGATGCCCGTCCGCGTGCCAGCGCACCGATCAGGCGCTTGCGGGCCGAAGGGTACCCGTTCCAGTCGTCGGTCCAGTGTCCCTCGTCCCCGTTGGGCGCCTTTTGCTTCAGGCGCGAGAACATCTCGCCGTTGCCAATGATGTTCCATCGCGAGGAGGAGCGCGATAGCGTGCTGTTCAGCCAGCGTTCCTGCCCCTTGCCAAGCATTGAGCGGCCATCCTCGAAAAGTTCCGGACAGTCGGTTACGGACACAACCTGCCCGCCGCCGCGCTCCGGGGTGCGGCAGGCGGCTGGTGAACGATACTGGCGATTGTCGATCATGGCGACCTGCACCAGATCGCCGAATTGCGATCGCTGGTAGAGCTGCATGCCATTGGCATCGGGCACGGCGATGCGCCGCAGGGGCATGTGCTCGTAATAGGCCTGATAGGCGGCGGCGCGCCTTTTTACGAAGGCCTCGGGCGCCTGGTAGTCCTCGCTTTCAAGCCCCTGGTAGTCGTTGTCGACCTCGTGGTCGTCCCACGTCACAAGCCAGGGCGAGCGCGCATGCGCGCGCTGCAGCGCTGCGTCGGTCTTGTAGATGGCGTGACGGTTCCGGTAGTCGTCCAGCGATACGGGCTCGGGTCCCTCGTGGCGACGCACCTGGTCGCCCCAGGACGATTCGTAGATGTAATCGCCGAGATGGATCACGAGGTCCGGGTTGTCCGACGCCATCAGGTCGTAGGGCGTGAAGTAGCCCTGTTCGAAGTGCTGGCACGAGGCGAAGGCGAAGCTGAAGCGTTCCATCGGTGCGCCGACGAGGGGCGCGGTCCACGTGCTGCCGACGGGACTTGCATCACCGCGTGGCAGGCGGAAACGGTACCAATAGGGTCGGCCCGCCGGCAGGCCGCGAAGCTCCACATGCACGGCGTTGCCGAGATGCGGGCGTGCCTGGACGACGCCAGATTGCACGATCCTTCTCATGCCCGGGTCTGCCGCGACCTCCCAGATGACGTCGAGGCCATCCTGCGGTTCTTCGACAATCGGACCCCGCAGCGTCGTGCGTGTCCAGATGACAAACCCATCGGATACCGGGTCACCGCTTGCAACGCCGAGCGAAAACGGGTTGGCCTGCCCCGCACGCCTGCTGGGTGCGGCTATCGTGACCGGCGACATCAAGCCTGCTGCAATGGATGCCCCCGCCACGGCCATGGCACGATGCATTAGTTGACGCCGCGTTTGAGCCATTTTCTCCATTTGCGTGTGCTCCCCAGCGGCTCATTCCCCAAAGCCTGCGGAATTGTGAACCATGTCGACAAACGAGAAAAGTGGTCGGCGAAAACTTCAGGAAAGCGTCACAAACTGTGTCGTTGATGTAACCGCTTGCGTCGGAAGCATCGCGCAAACCAGTTCTGTCCGCGACATCCGCGGCTTCTGCACGCGTCCATTGTTGACATGTCACATGCGTTTAACATTCACATGGTGCCCTGCGCGCGAAAGAAATCGGCGCGGCTCGTTTCGATTTCTGGAGCTTTATGTTTCCTCGGGGCGCCAAAGGGCGTGCCCGCTGGTTTGGGGTTGGGGTCCGGATCATCCGGCGCGAAAAATAGGGGATTTGCGAATGAAACTGTCTAATCTTATGTGCGGCGTCGCCGCATCGGCCCTGCTTGCCGGAACTGCCTTTGCGCAGTCGACGGGCACGCAGGAAGTCGAAAAGGTTGTGGTTACGGGCGAGCGTGATGGCAAAGGTGGCGTGATCGTCAAGGAACAGCGTCCGAAGACCCGCTCCACTGTGACAGACAGCTATCTGGACAGCCAAAATGCAGGCCAAACTGTTTTCCAGAGCATCAATTTGCTGCCTGGTGTCAGCTTCACGAACAGCGACCCATACGGCTCGAGCGGCGGTAACGTTCGCCTGCGCGGCTTTGATGGTCCGCGCGTTTCGCTGACCGTCGACGGCATTCCGCTCAACGACACCGGCAACTATGCGATCTACACGAACCAGCAGGTTGATCCGGAGTATCTGTCCCGCGTTACCGTCAA
>JBILGJ010000293.1:0-4028 GCA_044351125.1 Micropepsaceae bacterium | reverse complement strand
GCTTGCTGGCGACAAGCGCGGCAAGGCCGAGCCCGTCATGTTGGGAATAGTCGGAAAAGCTCATGAATCGTGTCCGGTTGTGGCGTTGTGGTCCAATCTAGCCCGCACGCTGGCACGAGTCACCCTTGCCCCGGGGCAAGGCGCCCGGGCTCAGGTGAAGGGGAAAGCGGGCGTGCCCGAGAAGACCGGGCCCGTCAATTCGGGTTTCTGCCCGGGCGTCCATGCCCTCAGCGTGAACCGTGCCTTGCGCAGGACAGGTGCACCCGAGGCGCCGTGATCCTTCTCGGGATTGGCCACGGTGACGAGGTTTGCCTCGACCCGCCCGGCATTGACATGCAGCAAGCCGTAGCCATTGGCATTGGTATCGGCATAGCGCACGCCCGGATTTGTCCGCTCGTTCCAGAACAGGTCGGAAAGCCAGCTCGAGCCCGTCCACGCGCGAACGAGCGCGGTGTTCACGCCGCCGACCAGCGCCAGGTTCATGTTCTCGACCGTCTCCTCGCCGCTCTCGTAGGTGACGATGCTGTGGAAGACGGAATTGTCCTTCGAAGCCCGCACCGCCGAGCCGAACAGCGACCCCGACGAGATCCCGGCCGTCGCGAACTCGACCGCGACGGGGCCGGCGCTCTCGGCGTGAAGGTCGTCAAGCAGAAGCCCGGCCATGTGCATGTGGTGATCCCCGGCGCAGGTCACCAGGTTGCTGATCCCGTTGTCGCGGACATACGTCATCAGCTCCGTCAGCTCGGATGGATAGCCATTCCAGCCATCAAGCCCGAGCTTGGAATCCTTCGCCCCGGCAAACCAGATGCTGCCCAGGTCGAGTTGGACGGGCAGGGCAGGGAACGCATTGGCCCAGATCTTCCAGCGCGCGTCAGAGGCCGACAGCACGTCCTTGAACCATTGCTTCTGCACGGGCCCCAGAACAGAACCCGGCGGACTGCCGCGACGCGGATTGTCGATGTCGGTGCCCGGGATCTTGGCCGGGGGATCGCCGCCATTGGCGCTGCGTCCCTGGTCGAGCATCAGCACCGTCTCGACCGCAGGCAGCGCCTGCCCCTCGATCTTCGGCGGGATCGGCGGCGGCGACTTGTAGGAGCGGTTGTCGGTCAGGATCACCTCGAGTGTCTTGCCCCAGCGAACGGTCCGGTAAATCGTCATGGAGCCCAGTGCGCGCCTGTTGTCGACATTTGGATCTATCCAGTCGACGCCAGGCCCCAGGTAATCGGTGTCGCGCACGTCCACCCACTTGAAGTCCTGCGCCGGGTTGGCCACACGGCCGGCTTCCGGCTGGCCCGAGAGCATTGCAGGGACATATTCAAACCAGGCCTGGTTGGCAGCCACCTTGCGCGTCTGTGCAGGCTTTCCGCCTTGCCCGAAATACGTGTCGTGCGATTGCCAGGCATCGTTCGTGAACTCGTGGTCGTCCCAGGTCGAGATGAACGGCCAGCGTGCGCGCGCCGCCTGCAGGTTGGGATCGGTCAGGTAGAGCTTGTAGAGGAACCGATAGTCCGCCAGCGTCACGGCATGGGTTGCCCCGCCATGGCGGTTCCAGCTGGACGCGGGCCATGGCTTCGAGCCATCGGGGAAGGGCGGGATCGCACGCTCGCGCCCGTCGGCGCCCTTGAGCCAGTTTGGCTTGAGCATGTTGGTCTCGGGCCGGTCGCCGCGCACCTCATAGATGAAATCGCCCAGGAACAGAACGAAGTCGAGCTGCTGCTCGGTCGGCGCATTGATGTCCTCAGACAGCATCCGCGCCCACGCACCATAGAAGCCCTGTTCGAAGCTCTGGCACGAGGCGAAGGCAAAGCGCGTGGGCCGTTCGACGTCCGGCGGTGGCGCCGTGCGCGTCCGCCCCAGGCGCGACTGGTCGCCGGCCACCACGAAGCGATAGAAATAGGTCGTGTCAGGCTCAAGCCCCTGCACGACCAGCCGCAGTGTGTGATCGCTCGCCGATGTGGCGGTCAGGCCTTCATCGAGCACGACCGAGCTGAAGTCGGGCGTCTGCGCGATCTGCACGCGCACCTCGACCGGGCCTGGCGACAGGTCGACCGCCTCCACGCGCGTCCACAGGACCACCCCATCAGGTCGCGGGTCGGCCGACGCAACGCCCTGCGGGAAGCGATAGCGCCCGGTCGTCAGCGCGATCGGCGCCGCTGCCGCGGGGGCTGCGGCCGAAGCGAGATAGGTGCCGGCAAAGCCCGCGAGAGCTTTAAGGAAGTGGCGGCGATGAAGAGGAGCCATGGCGCTGAGGCAATCCCGCATGCGGTTCAAATCTTCGTAAACCTAAACCAAACCTCCGCGCAAATCCCATAGCCAGGTGATGAATTCCACGATCCATGAGGCGTTGCCGCCATAGGTTCACAGCCTGCATTGCGCTACAGTGGGCGGGATTCAACAGGGGGTATCCGCGTGAACAAGGTTCCGGTCTTTTCCACCGTTTCGAGGACTTACGGTTTCCTTCTGGGTGACTTCGGTACCATCTTCCTCATCGCATGGCTGCCGATGCTGGCCATGGCGGCCGTCAACTACCTGTTCGGTCGCGAGGCCGCCGAGATCGCCATGGCCGGTGCCACGACGCCCGAGGCTGCCCAGGGCTCGGCCATGAACCTTCTCATAAGCATCGTCGGTGCGCTTGCCGGCATCATGGTCACGATCGCGCTGCTGCGGGTCGTGATCTTCGGGCAGCGTCCGGGCGGTGCCTTCTATTTGTGGTTCGGCATGGCCGAGCTGCGGCTGCTCGGCGTATACGTCCTGCTCACGATTGCCGTCATCGCCGCAGCCTTGGCCTTCGCGTTGGTCGCAGGCGTCGTGGCCGTTGCCGGAGGCGGACCATTGATCGGGGCACTCGTGCCTGTCATGGCGCTGGTCCTGATCTGGGTGATGCTGCGCCTCTCGATCATTCCTGCCGTGATCGCCGCCGAGAACACGATGGGCGTCGAGCGCGCCTGGGCGCTGACAAAGGGCAACGCCTTGCGCCTGTTCGTCGTTTTTCTTCTTGTCTATCTGCCCTTCACGCTTCTCATGGTGGCCGCGATGGGTGTCGTTCTGGGCGGAGGCATTCCGGCATTTCCGGACGTCGTGACACTTGCATCCGGCGGCAATCCCGATGCCCTGCCGTTGGCAGTCCAGGAGTGGCAGAAGGGCTTCATGAAGGGCCTGCTCGACAACTGGATGGCCGTCCAGATCCTGAGCTTCCTGGGCGCCATAATCCAGACGGCGCTGTTTGCCGGCATCGCAGGCAACGCCTACATGGCGCTGGCCGGCGAAGCACCCGCGCACGAAGCCTAGGCTCTCCAGGCGTCACCTGCAGGCACCCGGCCGTAACGAGGCCGCGGTGCCGCCTTTAGTAATGATGTCCCCGTATTAGCGGAACGGGTTCGGTATATCCGGCAGCGGGATCGGTGACTTCGACTTGAGCTTGTCGATCTCGCGCTGGATCAGGTCTTCCGCCTGGCGATGGACATAGTCGCGCACGCCGCCGATGAACACGCCCTCGGCATCCGCCAGCACCGACTGGCCCGCGAGCACCGACAGCACTTCCCGCGTGATGTTCGAGACAACCTCGGCCGCCCCCGAGATCGTGCTGAGTTCGGTCGAGCCATCCTCATAGACGTCGATCACAAGCTCGGTACCCCGGATGCCGATGCCCACCGTCGGCGTATTGATACGCATGTTCTTCTCGGGCATCTGCCCCGACAGGAACCGGAACGCACCCTTGGCCAGCATCATCGACGAGCGGCTGCTGGCGCCGGCGAACACATACTCATCGATCGTCATGTTGGCGTTGGCGCCCAGCGACAGCTCGGACTGGTCGACGAACTTCACCGTCGTTGCGCTGTCCTCGCCCGTCTCAAGTTTCTGGTTGCGATAGACTGCAGCCGCCATCGACAGGCTTGCCCGCACCGCGCCAACCCGCGTGCCCCACGCATCGTTCTCAAGCGCAGCGATCGCACCCACGCCCGGATCCGCCAGCGCCAGTCGCACGCCAGCAATCATCATCACACCGTGGGCCGCGCCGAGGCGCAGAA
>JBILGJ010000292.1:0-4044 GCA_044351125.1 Micropepsaceae bacterium | reverse complement strand
TGTTCGGCAAGAGCTCGGGTGGCTACGGCGCCATCGCGCACGCCATGCTGCACCCCGACTTCTGGAGTGCGGCGGCCTGCCACTCCGGCGACATGGGCTTTGAGCATGTCTACCTCCCGGAATTCCCGGCCGTTCTGCGTGCTCTTGCACCGTTCAAGAATGACATCAGGGCATGGCTTGAAGCTTTCTTCGCCAAGAAAAAAACGGCGGATGCCGACATGCATGTCCTGATGATGCTCGCGATGTGCGCGACCTATGATCCGGACCCTGCCGCGTTCATGGGCGTGCGCCTGCCGGTCGACATGTGGACCTGCGAGACCATCCCCGAGCGCTGGGCGAACTTCATGGCATTGGATCCGGTGGGCATGGCTGAGCGGCTGGGACCGGGATTGTCCCGCCTGAAGGCGCTGTACATCGACTGCGGCGATGTCGATCAGTACAACCTCGTGCATGGGGCTCGCCGGCTGCACCGGACGCTTCAGCGGCAGGGCATTGCGCATGTCTACGAGGAGTTCCCGGACAACCACTCGTCCGTCGACTATCGAATGGACGTGAGCCTGCCCCTTCTGGCGAGGGCGCTGGGCTGAGGCGCTGCATTGCAGGTGCGGGAAAACCACTGCCCTCCCTTGCGGCAGGAAGGGTTCCCCGCCCATACTGCAGCCCATGAGGATCAGGGCAGCAATTCTGGGCGGAGGATCGTGGGGCACAACTGTTGCTTCACTGGTTGCGCGCAACGTGCCCGCCGTCATCTGGGCGCGGTCGGCTGAAACCGTCGACGAGATCAATTCCAGTCACAGCAACGAACGCTATCTGCCCGGGGCCCGGCTGACGCAGGGCCTTCGTGCGACGACCTCGATCGAGGAGGCCGTTCGCGACGCCGATGTGGTGATCATGGGCGTTCCCTCACAGGCCATGCGCGAAACCGCGCGCGAGGTTGGGCGGCACATCCGCGCCTGGGTTCCGCTGATCAGCCTCTCGAAGGGGCTGGAACTGGGGACGAAGCTGCGCATGACGCAGGTGATCGAGCAGGAACTGCCGGGCCACCCGGCTGGCGTTCTCTCGGGGCCAAACCTCGCGCGCGAAGTCATGGCGGGCTATGCGGCGGCGAGCGTGATCGCCATGGAGGACGAAGTGATCGTCCAGGAGCTGCAGTCCATCTTCAAGAGTGGCCTCTTCCGCGTCTATACCAATACCGATGTTACCGGTTGCGAGCTCGGCGGCGCGCTGAAAAACGTGATGGCGATTGCTGCCGGCATGGGTGACGGCGCCGGTGCCGGAGAGAATACACGATCGGCGGTGATTTCGAGGTCGCTGAACGAGATCACGCGCCTTGGTGTTGCGATGGGCGGACGCCCGGAAACCTTTGCCGGGCTTGCGGGTATCGGCGACCTTATCGCCACCTGCACCAGCCCCCAGAGCCGTAACCGGACCGTAGGCTTCGAACTGGGCCGGGGTCGCAAGATCGCGGACATCCTCTCGGGCATGCGCCAGGTCGCCGAAGGCGTGAAGTCTGCAAGAACCGTCCTGCAACTGGGCGAGGAACATGGCGTGGAGATGCCCATTGCATCGGAAGTCAACGGCGTGATCAACGAAGGGCGCACGGCACAAGAGGCCTTCCGCGGACTTCTGAAGCGCGCAGCAGGCTCGGAAGCGGATCCCGGATGAACGAGTCGGTTTCAGCCAATCTCTCAGGGGCCCCCTGGCCCGCGTGGCCTGCCGAGGCAGGTACGCGCGTTGTCTTTCTTGTCGACGTCCGCACAGGGACCGAGCGGCAGTTCATCGAACGCTGGATCGCGCAGTCGCGGCCTGCGGCGACAGACCCTGCGCAGGTCATTTTTCTGTCACTGCCGCGCGGCGACGAATTCAAGGGACTGACCCCACAGCTGGCGCCCTTCCTTGCCGACGAGGCTTGCGTGCTGGCCCCCGTTCGTGTTGCGTGGTTGCCGCGCGAGCTCAAGGGTGAACGCATCGCGCGCCTGTCAGATCTCGTGTTGCTGCGCGACCCGCGCCATCCGCGCGAGAAGCTGCAGCAGCGGATCATCCATACGGAACCCGAGCGTTGCCGGATCGTGGCTGCCCAGGCTGCAACGGTAGCCAACCTGAACGCGCGCGCGAAGGCGGCCGGTGAAGCCGACCTCGGCGATGCCGAGGGATTTGCGGGATTCGTGCAGCGTCAGGCGCATCTTGCGCTGGAGCGGGCGGAGTATCGCCTCATCGGCCGGCGTTACAAGATGCCCAAGCTCGTGCGCGAGCAGATTGCGGCCTCCAAGCGTTTCCGTGACGGCGTTGCCGAGCAGGCGCAACGGCTCAAGCGCAGCCAGGACTCCGTGCACAAGGAGGCGCTTGGGTATCTGCAGGAGCTGCGCACGGCGCACAGTCCCTTTGCCATCGACGTGATGATGCAGCTGGCGCGCGGCCTGTTCTCGCGGGGCTATGGCGCGCAGATCGACTATGACCAGTCACAGATCGAGCGGGCGCGTGAGGCCCTGGAGCGGGCGCCGGGCATCATCCTGCCCAGCCACAAGTCGAACCTCGACTCGGCCGTGACCTCGGTTGCGTTCGCGGACAACCGGCTTGCGGTGCCGACGACGTTCGGCGGCATCAACCTCGCCTTCTGGCCGATGGGGTATATCGCCCGCAAGGCCGGCCGCGTGTTCATCCGGCGCGATATCAAGAGCAACCCCGTCTACAAGTTCGTGCTGCGCGAGTATCTGGGGTATCTCGCCGAGAAGCGTTTCAGCCTCGAGTGGTACATCGAGGGCGGCCGCTCGCGCACGGGCAAGCTGCTGCCACCAAAGCTGGGGCTGCTGAACTATCTGGTGGCGGCCTATCGCGAGGGCCGGGTTGAGGACCTCATGCTGATCCCGATCTCGATTGCCTATGACCAGCTGCACGAGGTCAGCGAATTTGCAGCCGAGGCCAAGGGCGGAACGAAGAAAGCCGAGAACCTTGCCTGGTTCGTTCGTTTCTTCCGCGCGCAGCGCGATCCGTTCGGGCGGATCTACTTCCGCGTGGCCGAGCCGGTGTCGCTGCGGGACATGCTTGGTCCGCCGGATGGGAAACACTGGGAGGGCGACGAGGAAACGTTGCCGGTGCAGAAGGTGGCGTTCGAGGTTTCGACCCGGATCAACGAAGTCACGCCGCTCACAGGCACTTCGCTGGCGGCTCTTGTGCTGCTGTCCCACCGCGGGCGTGCGCTGACGCTGGAGGAGATCCATCGGGAGCTTGACGAATATCTTTCGCTTGCCATCGCGCGGCGACTGCCCATCGCACCAAGCGCCCGGCTTGCCGATGCGGAGGCGGTGCGCCGTATCCTTGAGGCGCTTGCCGGTCACAACGTGGTTTCAATCCACCGTGGCGGGCTGAAGACAGTCTACAGTATCGGTCCCGACCAGTACCTCGCGGCGGCGTTCTACCGGAACACGATCATCCACTTCTTTGTGAATGATGCCATCATCGAGTTGGCCCTGCTGAAGGCGGTGGAGAGCGATGGCGACCGGGAGGCAGCATTCATGCAGGAGGCCCTGCGGCTGCGCGACCTGCTGAAGTTCGAGTTCTTCTTCAAGGAGAAGAGCGTATTCCGCGCCTCGATCGAACGTGAACTGAAGCTGCAGGCGCCCAACTGGACGCAGGCGCTTGCCGCAGGCGAGGAGCAGGTCCATGCGCTGATCCGCACGCTGCGGCCCATCACGTCGCCGGGTGTCCTGCGTTCCTTCTTCGAGGCGTATGTGGTGGCGGCCGACACCCTGAACGCGGCGGATCACACTGTGCCGCTCGATGACAAGAAATTCCTTTCTGCGTGCGGCGACGTTGGCCGGCAATACATGCTCCAGCGCAAGCTCCAGAGTGCGGAATCGGTTTCACGCCACCTGTTCCAGACGGGGCTGCAACTGGCGAGGAACCAGAAACTGCTGGAGACCGGTGACAATATCGCCGAGCGCCGGGCGGCCTTTGCCTCGATGTTGCGTGACGTGCTTCAGCGCATCGACACGATCGAGCTGCAAGCCTGGTCGCGCCGTCGCGAGCGCGGACACCCGGGTTCAG
>JBILGJ010000291.1:0-4052 GCA_044351125.1 Micropepsaceae bacterium | reverse complement strand
GAGCGAAAACGCCGCCGCGATGAATATCATAGCGCATAATAGCAGGGGGGCCGCAAGCAATGCGTGGTAGTGGAGCCTGTGCCGGGTCGCCGAAAAACCGGCCGATTCAGCCTGCTGGATGAACTGCGGAAGGTCCCAAAACGCAATTGTATCAGGGGTTGCGAAGCTTTCTTGAATTTGGTTGTGAGTAAGTGACGTTTTCACATCAAGAGTGGGGTAAAATGTGGCTTTCAGGCCAACCCCGCTCACCCAAGCGTTTTCAAGGCTCCAGACCCCGGCCCTCAGCCTCGCAGACGAGGCATCGATTCGCCCCTTGAACTGGTTTTTCGCCTCGTAGATGAAAAGAATTACACCCTCGAGTTGCAGACCGCTATTTGACACGTTCTTGGCGTGAATAACGGTCTGCCCCTTTTCGTCACCCTGCCGCAACCAGAGCCCGTTCTTCGACACCGCAAGCAGCGACGGCCGACCGGCGATGTAGCGCGCCTGCAGGACCTCGTAACGGGCGATAAGGCTGGCGGCCACGGGGTTGTAGACCGTGGTCATCACGGCCCCGAGCAGGAGGGCGGATACCAGCGCAGGGGCGAGGAACTGCCACGCAGACACCCCCGCCGCCCTCGCCACGACCAGTTCCTGGCTGCGTGTCATGCGCGCAAAGCACCAGATCGCGCCGAACATCACGGCAAACGGCATCATCTTCTCGGTCAGGTTCGGCAGCTTGAGCATTGCCATCGTCAGGATCACGCCGAACGGCACATTCTCGCGACCCGACGCACGCGTGAGCAATTCGACGACGCTGATGACAAAGGCGAGCGTCAGGCAGAACAGGAAAACATAGCCCACGCTGGTCAGGAATTGGCGGGCGATGTATCGAAAGAGTGTCCAGCTCAGGTTCATGACGCCACCGCCGCAACTTGAGGCGGGGCATTTCCACCCTTGAGCAGTTCAAATCGGGGCAGCGACAACAGCAGCATGAAGCCGCCAATCCAGAGCGCAGGCCAGGCATACATTGCGATGGCCGCGTCAGGCGTGGAATTGGTCAATAGCTGGAACCCGAAGCCCGGAAGGCGCACCGCCAGCATGATGCCAAAGGCCAGCGCGATGCGGCCACCATAGCCCTTGCGGTTGAAGTCACCGCCAACAAGCGCGTAGACACCGATGAGCGCGAAAACAATGCAATATAGTGGTCCGCTGAGACGGTTGTGGGCCTCGGCGTGGAACTTCTTGCGTGCCTTCTCGGGAAGGGTCTTCTCGGGGTTCAGCAATTCGCCCAGATAGCGTTCGCTGGCTTCGCGCGCGCTTTGGTCGCGCCGCTTGTCGAACTGGCTGAGGTCGAAGGTATATTTCTCGAAGTTGAGAACCTTGAGCTTGCCCGGACCACCCTCGACCCACTGCACGTTCCCGTTGAACATGATCAGGCGCGGTCCCGCGGGCGTGTCCGCCAGCAAGCCGCGCTCGGCCATGTAGGTCGCAATCCCTTTGGGGTTGCGCGCGTCATGCACCAGCATGCCGCGGATGTCGCCATTCGAGTTGTTCTCGGCCACATACACGGTAAGCCCGTTGGTCGGGTTGGTGAAAGCGCCTTCCCGAACGAAGGTGTTCACCAGATCCGCGCGGATCTCGAACACCTTGTCCTTAACTTCACGCATGCCCGCAGGCATGATGACCAGGTTCGTGACATAAGCCACCAGTGTGGCGAGCAGGGCAACGGCCATGACCGGCCAGATGACGGCCCAGCGATTGAACCCGGCGGCCCATATCACGACGAGTTCGTTTTCCACGTAGAGCCTGTTCAGCGCATAGATCACCGCAATGAACACGGCGAAGGGCAGGAGCAGGCCTATCGTCTGGGGCAGTGCCAGCACGGTCAGGTAGATGTACGTCGCAGCCGACTGGCTCTGGTTCACCACCACGTCCAGGTACCGCAGGGACTGCGAGAGCCATGCAACGCCAAGAACGGAAAACGTGAAGAAAACGAGGGGGCCTAGGACCTGCCGGAAGATATAGGATGACAATCCGGACATAACGTCCCTGACCTGTGGTTGGGCACCGAACAGCTTGCTTCACTTTGGCACCCATTCTGGGTACAACCAGAAACCTTACCGAGAGGTTATCCGTTTGGTGCCAGCGGCGCGGCAGGCTTGCTGCTTGTTGCGTCTCGAATAATGCAGCCGGCAACATGACGCAATAACCCTCAGCGAATATCTCATCCTTCCAGACCCGAGAGCCGACAATCCATGCAGATCATTTTTACAAAGACCGGAGCCTCCGATGACGGCGTGCTCGCCATTGGCGTAACCGAATTCGAGGACAACCTGCCCGATGCGCTGGCAGACCTTGACCGCCGCTCGAAGGGTGCAGTGGCGAGGGCGCTGAAGACAACGCGTTTTGCGGGCTCCAGGGGACAGATCGCCGAACTACTGGCGCCGGCTGGCCTTGATCTGGAGAGGCTTCTTGTGGTCGGGCTCGGCAAGGAAGCCTCCTTCTCCGAGAACGAGGCGCAGGACTTCGGCGCAACGGTCGCCGCTCGCTTGCTGACCAGCGGCGAAAAGGCCGCAACCCTGCGTCTTGGCACGTCGGCGGATGACGAGGTCGCGCTGGCCACTGCCGTGGCCTTCGGCGCAGTGTTGCGCAGCTACAGGTTCGACATTTACCGCACCACGCAGAAAAAGACGGACAAGCCAACCCTCTCAAAGCTTACCATCGAGACGTCCGATCCAGCCGAGGCGAAGAAGGCGTGGAAGGCGCCGGAAGCGGTATCGCGCGGAGTGTTTTTCACACGTGATCTCGTGTCCGAGCCGCCAAACATCCTCCATCCGGAAGAGTTTGCAAAGCGCGCACGCAAGCTCGAGGAGCTTGGCGTGGACGTTGAAATCCTGGGCGAGAAGGAAATGACAAAGCTTGGCATGCATACGCTGCTGGGCGTAGGCCAAGGCTCTGTCCGGGAGTCACAGCTCGTGGTCATGCAGTGGAAGGGAGCCAAGGACAAGGGGGCCGCGCCTGTCGCCTTTGTCGGCAAGGGTGTCACCTTCGACACCGGCGGCATCTCGATCAAGCCCGCCGCCGGCATGGACGCGATGAAATACGACATGGGTGGCGCAGGCACAGTCACAGGCCTGATGCACGCTCTCGCCGGCCGCAAGGCCAAGGTGAACGCCATCGGCGTGATTGGCCTGGTCGAGAACATGCCGGATGGTAACGCCCAGCGACCCGGTGACATCGTGAAGTCGATGTCAGGCCAGACGGTCGAGATCCTGAACACGGACGCCGAGGGTCGCCTGGTGCTGGCCGACGCGCTTTGGTACACGCAAGGCCGCTTCAAGCCGAAATTCATGGTTGACCTTGCCACGCTCACCGGCGCGATCCGCGTCTCGCTCGGGCTCGAGATAGCAGGCCTTTTCTCGAACAACGACGAACTGGCCGAGCGCCTGATCGCGGCCGGCAAGGCCGAAGGCGAGGAGTTGTGGCGCATGCCGCTAAACGATCGATTCGACAAGATGATCGACAGCCCCGTGGCCGACATGAAGAACATCGGAGGCCAGTTCGGCGGCTCCATCACCGCGGCGGCATTCCTGCAGCGTTTCGTGAACAAGGTGCCATGGGCCCATCTCGACATCGCCGGCACGGCTTGGGCCGAAGAGGCGCGCGGTGTCACGCCCAAGGGCGCCAGCGGCTACGGCGTGCGATTGCTCAATCGCCTCGTTGCTGACCACTACGAAGGCTGATGACGGATATCCTGTTCTATCACCTGGAACGGGCAGGTCTTGAAGACGTCCTGCCCGGCCTCCTCGAGAGAACGGTGGAGCGAGGCTGGAAAGCGCTTGTCTGCCTCGGCACGCAGGAGCGCCTCGAAGTCCTCGACAGCCACCTCTGGACCTTTCGCGACGACAGCTTCCTTCCACACGGAACCGACCGAGACACCCGTTCGACCACCCAGCCTGTGCTGCTGACCATCGACGGGTTGAACACGAACGGGGCGAATGTCGCATTCTACGCTGACGGAGCCGCTCCAAACGACTGGTCGGCTGACGCGCTCGGCGGACTTGATCGCG
>JBILGJ010000290.1:0-4060 GCA_044351125.1 Micropepsaceae bacterium | reverse complement strand
CCAGGTCGCGGGCGCCTATACCTTCCACGAGAACCTCCGCCTGTCTGCGGGCTATCAGAGCTTCGAGTTCGAGGGTCCCTTCGGCGGCTGTCTGACAGATTTCGGCGCGTTCGCGTGTGACACGCTTGATGGCAAGATCGGCTACGTCGAGACGACGTTCAGCTTCTAGCCTCTAACGTCGATCCAGCCGCGGATAAGCGCGATCCCGCGAACCCCCGTGGGCGTGAGCCGCACGACATTGTTTGCATCGATGCCGCCCAGTGCAAAAGCCGGCATGCGGCAGTCGCAAACCAGAGCCGCAAGCCCGACCGCGCCGAGCCCGGGAGCCCCCGGATGGCTTCGCGTCGGCATGAAGGGCGACACAAGCACCGCATCGATCGGCAGGCGCCGAGCCCGCGCAAGCCCCGCGCGTCCATGGGCAGACGTCGTGATGATCCACCTGCATCGCACCGCGCGCACACCGCCCGCCTGCGCCATCCGGCGCTCGGGAAGGTGAACACCGTCCGCGCCCGTCCGAACGGCAAGCTTCACGTCGTCGGCCACGATCACGCTGATCCGCTGCGGCCGGCAGATTGCGATGAGTGCGCGCACAAGTCTCTCGCGATGGCGGGCATCCCGGTGCCGCACGATGACGGCCGACCCCGCCGGAAGTTCCCGCGCGCTGGCCACCCAGTCGGTGTCAATCCCGTCATCGGTCATGAGGATCAGTCCGCCGACAGGACAGGGTGGCGCGCCAGCATTGAGCCTGCGCGCCATTCGTGCAAGCTTCTGCCTTTCCCCGCCCTTACCGTGACATGCCATGCAGACATCCATAACAGCATCGGATATCGCCGCAAACATCGCGGGCATCCGCGCACGCATGGCAAGGGTGGCGGCTGAGGCCGGTCGCGATCCTGCCGGCATCAGCCTGATCGCCATCAGCAAGACGCAAGCTCCCGAGGCGATCGAGGCCGCCATCGGTGCTGGCCATCTTGTCTTTGGCGAAAATCGTGTTCAGGAGGCACAGCTCAAGTTTCCAGCCCTCAAGGCGTCCCATCCCCGCCTCGAATTGCATCTCGTGGGTCCCCTGCAGTCGAACAAGGTTCGCGATGCGGCCGCCCTCTTCGATGTGGTTCACACGCTCGACCGCGAAAGCCTTGCCGTGGCGCTGGTCCGCGAACGCGAAAGGGCAGGGCGGTGTCCCCGCCTCTTTGTCCAGGTCAACACGGGCGAGGAACCGCAGAAGGCCGGCCTGTCACCGCGCGACACCTTGCCCTTCATCGATCGATGTCGCACCGAATGGGACCTCCGCGTCGAGGGCCTCATGTGCATCCCGCCTGTCGATGACATGCCCGCACCGCACTTTGCCCTCCTGTCGAAACTGGCGCGCACGGCGGGATTGCCCGAGCTGAGCATGGGAATGAGCGCAGACTTCGAGGCCGCCACCGCCCTTGGCGCAACCTTTATCCGCGTCGGCAGTGCGATATTCGGCGAGCGGCCCGCAAGCCCCGCCTGAGGCCGGATTCACGCAGGTCCCGCCACTTACCAACCTCGGACGACATTGCTAATGTCCCGCCCGCAAGCAGCAATCGGAAGACGACCCCATGTCCATTTCGCTCTACGAAATCACCATTCCCTCCTACCTCCAGACAGTCGGCGCCATCAGGGGCGTGATGAAGAAGGGTGCCGAGTTCTGCGCCCAGAAGGGCATCGATACCCAGTCCCTCGTCGAGACCAGGCTTGCCGACGACATGCTTCCCCTGCGCTTCCAGGTCGTCTCTGTTGCACATCATTCGATCGGCGCCATCGAAGGCCTGAAGAAGGGAACCTTCGGCCCGCCCGGAGCCGAGCAGCCGCAGGACTACAAGGGACTGCAGGATCTTCTCGCCACGACTGAGGAAGCGCTGCGCTCCGTGACGCCGGCCGACGTGAACGCCTTGCAGGGCAGGGACATGGCATTCCAGATGCGTGACTTCCGCATCCCCTTCCTCGCCGAGACATTCATTCTGTCGTTCTCGCTTCCCAACTTCTATTTCCACGCGGCAACCACCTACGACATCCTGCGCGCGAAGGGTGTTCCGCTCGGAAAGCGTGACTACCTGGGACAGATGCGGATCAAGGCCTGAGGACGAAGGAGATACAAGATGAAGGCTCTCGTTAAATCACGGGCCGAACCGGGACTGTGGCTCGAGGACGTCCCCGAACCACGCATGGGCATCAATGACGTCCTGATCCGCGTTCTGCGCACCGGCATATGCGGCACCGACCTGCACATCTGGAACTGGGATGACTGGGCCCGCAAGACGATCCCCGTCCCGCTGGTCGTAGGCCACGAATTCGTCGGCGAAATCGTGGACGTTGGCTCCAACGTCACCGAATACCGCAAGGGTGAGATCGTCAGCGGTGAGGGACACATTGTCTGCGGCCGGTGTCGCAACTGCATGGCCGGCCGCTATCACATGTGCGCAAACACCTCCGGCGTGGGCGTGAACCGGACTGGCGCCTTTGCCGAGTACATCGCCCTGCCGATGACCAATATCTGGCACCACCACGAGGGCATCGACCTCGACGTGGCCTCGATCTTCGACCCGTTTGGCAACGCCGTGCACACGGCCCTGCAGTTCCCGGTCCTCGGCGAGGACGTCCTCATCACGGGCGCAGGCCCGATCGGCATCATGGCCGCAGCCGTCGTGCGCCAGGCCGGCGCTCGCTACGTCGTGATCACCGACATCAATGAAGCCCGCCTCGCGCTTGCCCGCCAGATGAAGGTCGACCTCGCAGTGAACGTGAAGGAGATGTCGATCGCCGATGCCCAGAAGAAACTCGGCATGCGTGAGGGCTTCGACGTGGGCCTCGAGATGTCAGGCAATCCGGCCGCCTTCCGTGACATGCTCGCCAACATGTGTCACGGCGGCAAGATCGCGATGCTCGGCATTCCCTCGACGGACATGGCCATCGACTGGAACAAGGTCATCTTCAACATGCTGACCATCAAGGGCATCTATGGCCGCGAGATGTTCGAGACCTGGTACAAGATGTCGGTGCTCGTCCAGTCGGGGCTCGACATCGCGCCGGTCATCACGCACCGCTTTCACTACACCGACTTCGAAAAGGGCTTTGCCGCCATGAAGACAGGGTCTTCAGGCAAGGTCGTCCTTAAATGGGCTGATCTCTGATGTATGGCAGCTACAGGAAGCACCTCGAGGAGACGCTCGCCTCGATTCGCGCCCAGGGCCTCGAGAAACCCGAGCGCGTGATCGCAAGCCCCCAGTCAGGCCACGTGCGCGTGACAGGCGGCCAGGAGGTCCTGAACCTCTGTGCAAACAACTATCTCGGACTGGCAAGCCACCCGGACATCGTGAAGGCCGCGCACGCAGCCCTCGACCGCTGGGGTTACGGCATGGCGTCGGTGCGCTTCATCTGCGGCACGCAGGAGATTCACAAGGACCTCGAGCGCAAGATCAGCGGCTTCCTCGGCACAGAGGACACGATCCTCTACTCATCATGCTTCGACGCAAATGGTGGCCTCTTCGAGACGCTGCTGGGCGAACAGGATTGCGTGATCTCCGACGAACTGAACCACGCCAGCATCATCGACGGCATCCGCCTCTGCAAGGCCGAGCGCGCCCGCTACCGCAACGGCGACATGGCCGACCTCGAGCAGAAGCTCAAGGCCGCATCCGGCGCACGCTTCCGCATGATCGCCACAGACGGTGTCTTCTCGATGGACGGCTACTACGCAAAGCTCGTCGAGATATGCGACCTCGCCGAGAAATACGACGCCCTCGTCATGGTCGACGACAGCCACGCGACCGGCTTTACCGGCAGGACGGGCAGGGGAACCCACGAACGCGACGGCGTGATGGGGCGCGTCGACATCATCACCGGCACACTGGGCAAGGCGCTCGGTGGCGCCAGCGGCGGCTTCACCAGCGGTCGACGCGAGATCATCGACCTCCTGCGCCAGCGCTCGCGTCCCTATCTCTTTTCCAACTCGATCCCGCCCGCGATCGCAGCCGCCTCGATTGCAGCCATCGACCTCCTCGGCCGCTCGACTGGCCTTATGGACCAGCTCCACGCC
>JBILGJ010000287.1:0-4070 GCA_044351125.1 Micropepsaceae bacterium | reverse complement strand
CATCGATCTCCTGCGCCAGCGCTCGCGTCCCTATCTCTTTTCCAACTCGATCCCGCCCGCGATCGCAGCCGCCTCGATTGCAGCCATCGACCTCCTCGGCCGCTCGACTGGCCTTATGGACCAGCTCCACGCCAACACGCGGCATTTCCGCCAGGGCATGGAACGCCTCGGCTTCAACATCCTGCCGGGCGAGCATCCGATCGTGCCAGTGATGCTTGGCGACGCGGCGTTGGCCGCCCGCTTCGCCGCACGCATGCTCGAGAAGGGCGTGTACGTGATCGGCTTCTCCTATCCGGTCGTGCCCCAGGGCAAGGCCCGGATCCGGACGCAGATGTCGGCGGCCCTCACGCGCGAGGATCTCGACATTGCGCTCGCGGCCTTCGCCGAGACCGGCCGCGAACTCGGCCTGATCAGCTAGGCATTCGGATTGATCAGGTACTTCTCGCCCGTGGCCCGCCGGCTATAGGCAACGATGTTCTCGAGCTTCAGCGCCTCGGTCAGCGAGATCGTGCGGCTATAGTGGCTGGCAAAGGTCGTGGTGATTTCGTCGGCCACCTTCTGTCGCAGCCGCTGCGCCTCCTGCGGCCCGATCTTCATCAGGAACGGCGTGAGCAGCCACCCGCCGACGCCCCAGGCAAACCCGTACGAGCGGGCAAGCTCTGTCGGCCCCATGTCCAGCGCGCCATAGATATAGACCTGCTTGTGCGTGTTCGACCCATAGCGGCTATAAGCCGGCGCATTGCGGTTGGCGGCAATTTCCATGCTTGTCAGGATCTGGCTCGCAAGACGGCCACCGCCGATCGCGTCGAACGCAAGCGTTGCCTTCGTCTCGACAAGCGCCGCCAGCAGATCCTCGGCAAACGACGGCGCACTCGAATTGCAGACATGCCGCGCGCCCAGGTCACGCAAAAGCTTCTCCTGCGCCGCGCTGCGCACGACGTTGACAAGCCCGATCCCTTCATTGGCGCACAGCCGGGCAAGCATCTGGCCCAGGTTCGAAGCCGCTGCCGTGTGCACCAGCGCCGTGTGCCCCTCCCGCCGCATCGTTTCAACCATGCCAAGCGATGTCAGCGGGTTGACGAAACACGACGCTCCTTGCGTGGCCGTCGTGCCGTCCTTGAGGACGAGCACATCGGTGGCCTTCGCCATCCGGAACTGCGAATACATGGCCCCGCCAAACGTCGCCACGGTCTTGCCCACGAGGGCCTGCGCAGCAGGGGATCGGCCAGCCTTGACCACCACGCCGGCCCCCTCATTGCCAACAGGAAGCGACTGGTCGAAGCGGGCTGCCATCATGCGCAGCACGGCATCCGGCATCTGCGCCGTCACAACCGTGCGTTCCCCGTCCCCCGAGCTGCTGGCACGGCTCATGTCGGCGGCACCCACGAGAAGGCCAAGATCCGAGGGATTGATGGGCGTCGCCTCGACCCGGATCAGAACGTCGTCATCCTTCGGCTCATCCACGGGGACGCGCTCCAGCGACAGGCGCAAGGCGCCGTCTTTGCCCAGGAGGGAGCGGATCTGCAGGCCTGTTGCGGGAACATGTGCCACGTGGGGTCTCCTTCAGCGATCGATGACGCCGAGAACGACCACGCGAGGCACGCCCCGGTCAAGGCCCGTCAGGCCGCCCGCCCCTGGCCCGTCCGCTGCGCCCGCTTGCGGCCAGCCGCAATCTCGCGCTTGAGCTCGGCACAGTAGATATCGAAGTTCACCTGCTGCGTATGGCGGCGGGACTTGTAATACTTGCCGATATCCCGCGCCTCATCACGCCGGATGACTTCTTCCATCTCTGCAGGCGAGGGCAGGGCGCATTCACCGGCCAGGATCGATGAGACCCACTTGGCCTGCTGCTCCGCAAAATTGACAAGCGTCGGCAGCGGCTGTGCAAGCCCCATGAAGAACAGGTTCGGGATACCAGGCTTGCAGATGCGCTTGAACAGGGCGACGTGGTTGTCGACCACCTCGATGACAGAGCGGTCAAGGAAGGGAAACGTGATGTTGTATCCCGTCGCGTAGATGATCACGTCGATATCTTCTACCGTTCCATCCGCGAAGCGCACCTGCGTTCCCATCAGTTCGGCAATGTTCGGCTTGACGGTGATGTCTCCACATCCGACGCGCGTGAGGAACTCTCCGGACACGGACGGATGCGCATCTGCAGGATGGTGCTCGGGTTCCGGAAGCCCGTAATCCTTCATGTGTCCGACCGCCTTGACGATCATGCGCTTGATGATCGCACGCATGAGGAAGCGCGGCATCCATGCCGGCATCACGCCTTTGTCGGGCACCTGACCGTTGATGTATTTGGGAAAGATCCACACGCCGCGGCGTGCCGCCACGAGGAGTTTCTTGGCAATCGGGCGCTGGGACAGTTCCGAAGCAATGTCCATCGCACTGTTTCCCATGCCAACGACAAGTACGCGCTTCCCGCGCATGTCGACAGGCTCGAACGGGTCGATATAGCGATGGCTGTGAAAGCTGGGTCCGTCGAAATGCCCGGGGAATGCGGGGATGTGCTGGTCCCAGTGATGCCCGTTCGCGACCACGAGCGCATCATAGTCCCGCATTTCGCCCGTCGACAGGCTGACCCGCCAGGTACCGTCGGTCTTCCGCTCGGCCCTCGTGACTTCGGTGTTGAAGGTGATCCGCGGCTTGAGCGCGAACCGGTCGGCATACATGTTGAAGTATTCAAGCACCTGCGAATGGTGCGGGTAATCCGGATAATGCGAGGGGATCGGCAGGTCCTCGAACTGCATGCGGTACTTCGAGGTATCGATATGCAGCGACTGGTAGCACGCAGACCGGCCATTCCTGTTCTTGAACACCCAGTTCCCGCCGATCTGGTCGCTCATCTCGAAGCAGTCAAAGGGAATCCCCTTGTCAGAAAGGGACTTGGCAGTGGTGAAACCGGAACAACCGGCACCGATGATGCAGACTTTGGGTAACATTTGAAAAGTCCCTGCTTCGTTGCGCAAGCAGGGCACCGGAAGACCGGACTGTCAAGCCATGGTGCTGCGCGGTGCGGTGAAGCCATGCAGCGCGGTAAGCAGTACGCGACGCTACGGCGTCGGCGTCTGACCATGTCCCCAAATTATCGGTCCAAGGATTGTGAAATCTCGACGCGTCGGATCAGGCGGATGAAAATGATTTCATCGATCTTTCGGACTGTAATCGGCAATCGGCGCACTATTTGATGATCCACAGTCACGCTGTGACCCGTATCAGTATCGTTCGGATGTGCACGACGCATACGCCGTTCCATCATTTGAGGAGAATTCGAATGCGCAAGATCTTTGGCGCCATGGTGGCGCTCGCCCTTGTGGCCCCTGCCTTCACTGTTCCGGCCGTCGCCGGCGGAAGCAAGTCTTACGGCGCCAAGCCCGCGGCCGAAGCCCAGACGATCGTTGCGATCGCTGCTTCGAACCCGGACTTCTCGACGCTTGTCACGGCCCTGAAGGCCGCTGAGCTGACGGACGCCCTGTCCGGCGCTGGCCCGTTCACGGTGTTCGCTCCGACGAACGCGGCCTTCGCCGCTCTGCCCGCTGGCACGGTGGAAAGCCTGCTGAAGCCGGAAAACAAGGCCAAGCTGCAGGCGGTGCTCAAGTTCCACGTCCTCGGCGCGGCGGTTGAATCGTCGGCCCTGGCTGGCAAGACGCTCACCTCGCCGCCGACCCTGCAGGGCGGCACGCTTGCGATCGACGGCCGGAACGGCGTGAAGGTCGCCGGCGCCAACGTCGTGAAGGCTGACATCCGCGGCTCGAACGGCATCATCCACGTGATCGACAAGGTTCTCCTGCCGGCGAACTAGGCTGGCTTCCCTGGGGCAGGCGGCTCTCGCAAGAGAGCCGCCTGCTTTTTTGTGCCCACTGGCAACCAGCGATTGCCAGGGCTGCTCACCCCTCTCTTTTCACGGGATTGTGTTGCAAGGAGCCATCCCGGCAATTGTGCCGACGCAAGGCTTGATGTAGCCACGACGCAAATTCGGCCATCGGCGGCCATTTCAGGGGACCCCCATGCGTTTTCGATCACGCCTTCTTGTCGTCGCATCACTGCTTGCATCTGCACCCGCC
>JBILGJ010000286.1:0-4093 GCA_044351125.1 Micropepsaceae bacterium | reverse complement strand
CGGCTGCGAGGCGCAGCCGGCAAGCACGGATACCATGGTCATGAGGGCTATCAGCAGGCGCATGGCGCACTGTCCTTTAGAAGCTTCGGTTACTAGCCTCTACGCAGCCGCGGCAATTCGGATCACCGGCGGGCACCTTTACCTTAGGGAACCGTTGGAGGCCCGCCGCGGCCGGTTGTGGGCAACAGCCTTGACCCGCCGCAACGACGGCCCGGACCGCGGGATGAAAACTGCACGCCTGTCGCCTTCATGAGGATTTGGGCCATGGAAAGCCCCCGCAATCGGATCGTGATCGGCCTTCTGCTCTGGCTCGCCCTGTTGGCCTCGGGCCCGATCGGCGCCGAGGAACAGGTGCTGTCCTACAAGCCACCCTATGTCGACTGCAGCCACTGGAAGAAGGACACGCGCGGCATCGACAAGGCCCGCGCGAGCTGCAACCGCCAGAGCGGTTCGCTGGGCGTGCTGGCGCAAGCCTGGGTGGGTGCCGCCGCAGCCGACGCGATGCAGACCATCCACTTCACCGTAAATCAGGACAGCAAGGTCACCGTCGAGGCCGACATCACCTATGCCGGTGGCGCCAGCACGAATGGGTTCGGGTCATTCGCGGGCGTCTATGCCGTCTGGCGTGTCGACCGGCGCGATCAGGAGCGCCAGGCAATCGACCCGGGTCTTGGCTTCGATGACGTGCGTGGCAAGATCATCGACCTTGCCCTGCTGGCCGGCGGCGCCACCGCCGAGGCCGAGGCCATCGACCAGATCGGCCTCATCGTCAGCGTGCAGCAGCTCCACGACCAGCTGGCCAACCTGAAGGCGTCGGGCAAGGCGAAGACCTATCGCCTGCGCAAGACCTTCACGGTCAAGAAAGGTGCCCACGCCCTGTCTGTCGGCCTGCGCGGCAACACGTCGGCCGCCCTGACAGGCTCGGCCTTCGTGATCCTGGCAGGTCAGCTCGACGGCGTGAAATTGACAATCAACCCGAAGTGAAGCGGCGCGCGCTACTCCACGACAGGATAATAGGGCGCGCCCCAGTCTGCCTGCGGGTGGTCCATCAGGATGTCGATGAACAGCGGCACGAGGAAAGCCATGATCCGCGCCCCGTCGCCGACCTGCTGGCGGTTGACCGACGAATTCCATGTCGCACCGCCATGGACAAGCTGGTTGCGCAGCACATAGAGCCGGTCGAACAGGCACGTCAGGATCACCGGCGTATCCCGCTCGGCCAGTGCGCGATGGATGCGCTTGCGGCTGCGTTCGAACCTCTCGTCCCAGTCCGCATGTCCCGCAATACCGTTCTGGTGGTTCCAGAAGGGTTGGAAAACATACTTGTTGTCCAGGAACAGGCGGATCGAGGCCGGGAAGCGCTGCCAGATCGCGGCATAGACCCGACGCTGCGGATCAAGGCCGCCCACGCGTCCGAAGAAATCGGCAAAGCAGCTGCGCTCGCCGGTAGCCGTCACATCGGGCCGTTCATCCGCATACGCCGCATTGAACGCGATCCAGTAGAAGATGAACGCCGCATCGAGATCCTCACCCGCCATCTCCGCCCGCTGCAGCCAGCTCAGCGCACGATGCACGCGCAGCGCCAGGTGCGTGGGAAAGCCGTCGCGAATGGCCCGCTGCCGCGCCTTCAGGCGATCAAAGGTCAGGGCGTCACTCATGGAACCGTCGCCTGGCCTCCCGCCGTCATTCAGCGCGCGGGACCATGCGCCGAAGGCGCAAGCGGTCGCACGATCCGGCGCATGTCGTTGACCGCCCTGTGCGCAAGCGCGCGCGACGCCATCGGCGCGAATTCCGGTGGCCAACGCAGGCCCTGACGCGCGGCCAGCAGCGACGGCGCACCGGGCCCCACGGCCACCACGCGCGCCTTGTTGGCGAACTTCAGGAACTCTTCCGCATTGCCGACGAAGTTGACGATGTTCGACACGACATTGGCTTCCGACACGCCACCATCGGCGATCGCATAGCGGCCATAGCCGACGAATTCGCCATCCTCGGTCACAAAGGCCCGGCCGAACTCGCTGGCCAGGTTGAACTCGTTCACGATCTCGGCCGTAAGCTTGATGTCGTTCTTCCATGCCACGCCCAGGCTGAGCGCCAGGCACCCATTGGCCTTGCACACCGCTGGCATGGCCAGGAACTTAGTCTCGCCGCTCTGGAAGACGATCACGTCGGTGGTGGTGCCGCCGGCGGTTGACTTCTCGAGCGAGACAGACTGCGCACCAATCTTCTTCAGCAGTTCCTGCACCCGCGTGGAGTCGAACGCGGTCCACATGTCCTGCGCGGACGCAGACACGACCGAGGCAAACGACAGGCACAAGACGGCAAGCGTGTGGGCCGTGCGACGGCGACGTTGGTGGCTCATGGGCGGATCTCCTGTGCGCAGCATGAGCCTCACTATACGACGGGCAGGACCTGACGAAAAGGGCAGGCCTCGGGGCTCAGCTACCCATCAGCAGGACGACCTTGATGCATTCCCCGCGATGCTGCGCCTCAATCGCCTCGTTGATCTGCGCGAAGGGATACGTCCTGACCATCCGGTCAAACGGCAGGCGGCCGGCGCGATAATGCGCGATGAGTTCCGGCAGGAAGGCATCCGGGTCGCTGTCGCCCTCGATGATGCCCTTGACCGTGTGGCCGAAGGTCATGGCGGTGTTCACGTCGCCAGGCAGCGGTGTCTCGGGCGGCGCGACGCCGACGATGCCGAACACCGCCTTGGGCGCCAGCGCTTTCATGACCGCCTGCTGCACGCCCGGCACGCCCGTCGTGTCGAACGCATAGTCGACGCCGACAGGCAGGATCTCGCGTACCGCCTTGTCGAGCTCGGGTGACTTGGCCGGGTCGATCACATGCGTTGCACCGAATTCGAGCGCCAACGCTCGGCGCGCCGCATGCGGCTCGGTCACGATGATCGTGCCGCAGCCCTGGATCTTGGCCCCCATCACGGCGCTGAGGCCGACCGGCCCGCCGCCCGTGATCAGCAGCGACGATCCGGCCTTGCAGGCCAGCGAGCGCATGATCCCGCCCGCGCCCGTCTGCACGCCGCACCCGAGCGGCCCCATGATCTCGAGGGGAAGCCCCTCCGGCACCTTGATGACATTGCGCTCATAGGCCAGCGCATGCGTCGCAAACGAGGACTGGCCGAAGAAATTGCTGCCCACCGGGTGCCCGCCGTCCGACAGCGCCCGCGAGCCATCGGGCCGGATGCCGGAAAAATTCAGCAGCGGCATCGTATGGCAATAAGCGGCATCGCCCGTATCGCAGCGCGGACACGCACCACACGAGCGGAACGTCAGCGCCACGCGGTCGCCCGGCACCACCTTGCGCACGGCCGATCCCACCGCTTCGACGATACCCGACCCCTCGTGCCCCAGCACGGCCGGCGCGGGGATCATGCCCGCATCCTTGAAGACGAGGTCCGTATGACAGACGCCCACGCCCACGATCCGCACCAGCACCTCGTCCGCGCGCGGTGCATCGAGCTCCAGCGTTTTCATGACAAACGGCTGCCCGGGCGCAGCGGTGACGGCGGCGGTGATTTTCATTGGATCGGTCCAGATCAGAAAAGTAATCTGTCACCTTAGCAGATACAGGCCATCCCCCAACAGTCATCCCGGCCGTTACACGAGCCCAACAGCGAAGCTGTTGGAAGCGAGTGTTAGCGCCGGGACCCCGCTTAGCAGCGTTGAAGGAAGCGGGATCCCGGCGCGCAAGCGCCGCCACCGGCGGCATGGTGCGGCCGGGCTTCGCTAGCGTCCGGGATGACATGAAGTGTGTGGGGAGAAATGGTGCCGGTTGTGTGATTTGAACACACGACCTACCGCTTACAAGGCGGTTGCTCTACCCCTGAGCTAAACCGGCGCCGGAAAAGGGCGCCATGCCTACATCAACCATCCGCCGGACGCAAATCCACGGGGTCAAGGCCCCCCTGATCACATTGATTTGTATCCATTTTCCGGCCCGTCGAGGGCCGTAATCCTTGTTTCAGCGGCCCCATGTCATAACGTGGCGACATGTTTCTCAATACCCTCCTGATGGCGCTTCGCGAACTGCGGGCGAATCTGATGCGCACCTCGCTGACCGCGCTGGGGATGAT